>DATHKF010000691.1:0-3597 GCA_035489505.1 Bacteroidia bacterium
CAATTCACACACCTCGAGCTTCTCGCGCGCCAGGTGGTGGAAGGATTTATTACGGGTCTGCACAAAAGTCCGTTCCATGGTTTCTCCGTGGAATTTTCAGAACACCGGATCTACAACACCGGCGAGCCTACGAAACACATCGACTGGAAACTCTACGGCCGTACCGATAAAATGTTCGTGAAACGGTACGAGGAAGAAACCAATTTGCGTTGTCACATTATCGTGGATCATTCCTCGTCGATGTATTTTCCGGAAGACGCCACAGAAAAAGGTCTCGACAATAAAATTACATTCTCCGCAAAATGTGCTGCGGCCATGATCGAATTGCTTCGCATGCAGCGTGATGCCGTTGGTCTTACTGTTTTCGCCGAAGAAGTTGAAGTCCATACCCCGGCGAAATCAACCAACCTGCACACCAAGCTGCTTTTCCACGAGCTGAATAAACTGCTTACTCCGCTCCTGCCCGATCACTCGAAAAAAACATTCGCCGTAGAAGCGCTGCACCAGGTAGCCGACAGTATTCACCGCCGTTCGCTCGTAATGCTCTTCAGCGATATGTTCGACTCGCGCGAAAACATGGAGACGCTGTTTTCTGCACTGCAGCATCTCAAACACAATAAACACGAGGTCATTCTTTTTCACGTGACCGATAAAAAACACGAATTGCAGTTTGAATACGATAACCGTCCATACACATTTGTGGATATGGAAAGCGGTGAAGAAGTAAAAGCCCATCCGGCTGAAGTGAAAGACGCCTATCTCACGGCGATGCAGAAATTCCACGACGATCTTAAGCTGCGTTGCGGGCAATACCGGATTGATTTCGTGGAAGCGGATATCAATGAAGGTTACGCGCAGGTGCTGATGCCGTATTTGCTGAAGAGAACCAGGATGGTTTAAAAGTTTTTGGGTTAAACAGTTTCTGGTTACCGAACAACCAGAAACTTTTAAACTTTTTTCCGGCCACTTGTATCTTTTAGCGGGGCGATGGTTATATCCTCCAAACGCCTCTATGACAAAACACTTACGTCACCATTTCTTACCTACAAATGCTGCGTATTGCTGTTTGTCTCCTCTTACTCTTCGCTTTTTCTGCGTGCAATAAAAACTGGCGCGGGCTCGTCATCCAGAAACGCGTCTACATGGACGGTTACTACGTGCACCTGCCGTGGAAACGGAAAGCCCCTGTAAACGCGTATCCGAAACCCGAACCGTTTCCGGTAGATCATTCGCGCACGGCCGCTACTGACTCAGTTCGCAGTAGCAGTGGCAGTCCGGCTTCGATCCCGAATACGCCTGCAACGGCCACAACGCAACCCACACCTGTGCAACCCAACGACAATTCCGGAGGCACCGGTCTCGCGCCTCCTGCTACTGCAACTGCTACTGCAACTGGCCCTCCGCTGCCCACCGAACAACCCGTTGATCCCGGCTACTACCGCGTGCCTGTTTCACCCGATACTACAGTTCCAAAACCTACTGACATTGCAACTGATCCTAACTTGCCAGGAACGGATACGGTTGCGATAGCCGATGAACCTCCGCAGCGCGACAAGGGCTTCGAATTTCCCGACGGAGAATTTGCGTTGACTGCGGAGCTCGGTTTTTTTGGTCCTGCCGAAAAGAATGGCATTCAAACACGGGCGAAATCATTCTCCACAGGCGGTGGTTTGCGATACACCGTTAATGCATCCTCGCGACATGGCATCTCCGCAGACGCCGGTGTGCACATGAGCATTTTCGATATCAATCAGGGGCAACGAAAACAAAAACCCATGTTCACCGAACCGCATGGCAAAGAGCGCATCCTCATGCTGAAAACCCGGTTCATGGTGATGGACCGTATTTTCATTACGCGAAATGCATCGGCGCGTTTCGACCGGCTCGAAGTCGGAATATTTTCGGAGATGAATTTTTTCTCCACGCACGTAGCCCTTGATCAGTATGGCAATGATGCAAGCGCGGCGCTCACGCGACACAAAACACGTTTATTCGGATTGCATTACATCCGTTGTTTTCAATACGGCGCAACCATACGCCTGGCCAATGAAAAGCTGGCCATTTTTGCGAACTACAGGTTGAACAAACTGGTGAAGGGAGATCCGGATGGCGGGGATCTGCCAAAGCTATTGTTCAGTGTGGAGTTGAGACTTGGTGAATGAGAGCGCGCTTGACAGTACGCAGTATTCAGTGCGCAGTAAAGCGCGTTGAGAGGGAAGAATTGGTTTCAATGTAGTTTTGTAACACTAAACCCTTAGGGTGATGAACTACATTTGAAAATCACTGACAGACTTTCTCATCGCGCGACTGCGCACTGCGTACTGTGCACTTTGCGCAGGCGCGATTGAAACAGCACAAACGCGCAAGGCCCGATCCGAAGACCAGGCCTAACGCGTTTCACTAATCACCTGCCTGCGCAGATTTCTCAATTTACATGGTCCAACGTCATTCCACGTGATCATGTAAGTATTTTCAAAGTTTACTGCCGCATAACGGTTACTTCATTCATGTGTACCACGATGTCCTCGTAAACTATTGCGTGATCTGAATCTTTAAAATAAACTTTCACTGTATACGTGCCTTCCGGTAATCCACGCAACAGGAATTGCCCGCTGTTTTTATCGGCGTATGTCGAAAATTGTTCGGTGCCATTGTCCGCAACGATCGCTGTTCCCCATTGTACCGGAGTCGTCACACCACGGATTGCGCCGGTTTTTTGTTCAATAAATCCACGGATCACCGGTTTCAGTTTGTAACTGCCGTGTCCTGTTTGATCAATGGATTTTGTGGCGTCGAAATCGAGGATGAGTGTAAAATTCTCACCGGCTTCCAGGTCTTCGTGCACATTGATTTTCAAACCGGATTCAGAACCGCTTGGAATGGTTAACGGGTGCGACTGTCCATCCACAACAATTGTATTTCCGCTGCCGAGCACCAACCTCACCTGTTCAATCCGGGATTCCGGAAAATCATTATCGGTGAGCAACACGTCCACTCCATTCACGAGCGACAATATATCATACACACCCGCTGCGGAATGTACAGTGGTCCATCCGGGCCGGCTGCTTTCTTCCGAAAAGTTAATCTGCACTTCACGGATATCGAGGTAAATTGATTCATACGCATACGGAGATGGTGCATCAATTAATCGCAACTGCAAATGTGCAGTCTGCCTGTCCTTGTTACAGGAAGTGATTCCTGCCACCGCGAGTATCGCTGCAATACTCATCAGCATTATTATTTTCGCTTTCATGACGCTCCGTTTTTAAACATTCACCTCATTTTCTAAAACAACACACGGACGGATAAAGCTCCATCGAGATAAGTGTAACCGTAGCCCGCGTAAAATCAACAGCAGGCTTCAGGTCGAGCGAGAGTCCCAATGGAATTTCCTGGAAATCGTAATTGATACCCACGATAGCATCGACACCTACACTTGGCCGGTTGTATACATAGATTACATCATAATGATGGCCATGACGGCGGTAGTAATAACCGTACCGGTTAAATACACCGAAGTGACCACCCACACCACCGTATAATTTCAATGCAGGTGTTTCACCTATTCCTTTGTGCCATTCGTACAAACCTGTAACA
>DATHKF010000692.1:0-7643 GCA_035489505.1 Bacteroidia bacterium
CATGGACGCGCTGAAAGCACAGGGCGCGGAGATCATGATCAACATTGCTGCTTCGCCATTTAATTTTTCACATGCCGAGAACCGGAAAAATGTGATGAAGCGCAACGTGTTGAAATACGGTATGCCACTCGTGTACGTGCAGCACGTGGGCGCGCAAACCGAAATTATTTTTGACGGCGGAAGTATGGCGCTGAACGCGCGCGGAGAAGTCACCGAACAGCTTCCGTTCTTTTCGGAAGAAATCCGTGTGATCGACCTCGACACGATGACAGCAGATTCAACCGATGATGTTCTGCCCGTCAAAGAATCGCGCATTTACGATGCGCTTGTTCTTGGAATCCGCGATTACTTTTCGAAGATGGGATTCCGCAAAGCCATTCTCGGTTTATCCGGAGGAGTTGATTCTGCGATTGTACTCGTGCTTGCAGTTGAAGCGCTCGGCAAAGAAAATGTTTTGCCGGTGCTGATGCCATCTGAATTTTCGTCGGCACATTCGGTGGATGATTCGGTGAAGCTCTGCGAGACGCTTGGATGTAAATACGAAATCATCCCGATCAAAAAAGGATTTGATACCGTACTGGACATGCTCAAACCTGTTTTTGGTGATGCCCCGTTCAATGTGGCCGAAGAAAATATCCAGGCGAGAATGCGCGCAATCGTTTTGATGGGCATTGCGAACAAACAGAATTACATTCTGCTCAACACCACGAACAAGAGCGAAGCTGCGGTTGGCTATGGAACTTTGTACGGCGACATGTGCGGCGGTCTTGCTGTTCTTGGTGATGTATACAAGACAGAAGTCTATGATGTGTGCCGATGGATCAATCGTGAAAAAGAAATCATTCCGGAAAATATTCTCACCAAAGCGCCATCTGCAGAACTTCGTCCCGGACAGAAAGATTCCGATTCACTTCCGGAATATTCCGTGCTCGACAAAATCCTTTATCAATACATCGAGCAACGACAAGGTCCACGCGAACTGATCGCAATGGGATTTGATGAAGCACTCGTGAACCGCATCCTGAAAATGGTGAACACCAACGAATGGAAACGTGCGCAGATGCCGCCGGTGTTACGCGTGAGCGCGAAAGCGTTTGGTTCGGGAAGACGGATGCCGATTGTAGGGAAGTATCTCGGCTGATTTCGCAGACGCCAGTTGAATCAGATCAGCGTAGAAATCGTACAACCAACAATTCCGGTGATCAGGATAAACCACAGAAATCTTCCTGCGCGGATGAGTTCAATACGCGAATGGGATTTCCGGAATTGAAAGAGATATACGATCAGCAGTACGTCGATGAGCACCAGTGTAATCGTCAACCACGGATACACGTACATCACCGGCAGTGAAAGAAGAATTACCGCAGCCAGCATGCCCACTACACTTGCACGCGACCTCTTCACGCCAATCACAATGGGTAGCGTGGTTTATCCTGATTGGAAAAGCGGGGTAAAGGTTTGTACCAGGAAAACCGCTTAAGCGGTTAAGGAATCAGTACCTGTTCATTGCGGGGGCTTAAGCCGCCGGCAATGAACAAAGTGGTACCCCAAACGGTTTCAACCGTTTCCTATACGGTGCTAAAAAATTTGATAGAATGTTTCAGACGATCATTGTAGCCGGGGAGGAATACTGTCTGCATTGAACCTGTACATTTTGAACTTCCATGAATCCATCTTGTTTCTTGCTGTACCAATAATACTGTCACCCCCGTAAATGGTGCCTTCATACCGCGAGTAACCATCGTTGTAGGAAAAATTGACTGTGCCGGCTTTCTGTTTCCAGAAATCGTTGTTGGGCGTTGATTCGTTGGGGTGCGTTGTGAGCAATCTTCCGCTTTCGTCAAACACTATTTCGTACGTCCATTCTTCATCAATGTAAACCCACGCAGTTCCGGCAAGATCAATTGAGCTGGTTTGAACAAAGCCAAATGATACAACGGCAATCACCACCAATGAAAATACCTTGAGTTTCATGCAGAACAGATTTTCATAAAAATAAAAATACGAAACTATTTTCACAATGCAGCATTTCAATTTCAAAGTCCCGGACTCAAAAATCCTTTGCCTTCTTCAGTTTGTCTTCAATAATTTCTTTACGGGCGATGCTGTCCATCGCAAAGATATCATCGTCGAGATTTAACCGGACGTACGTAAACGTTTGAACCAGGCCGTTGCGAAAATTAAATTGACCAACCACTTTATTTTTTCCAAGAAAGACGTGAGTAGAATCTTCCCGGTATATCGGCTCGCCCAACTCGGTTTTCAATTCAGCCAGGGTTGCTCCGATCCGGATTGATTTTCCGATCCCGCCCAGGTTATCATTCATGTTCAATAAAATAAATGTCTGATCCTTGTCTGTCTTCGCCCACCCGTAAACAGGTTTCATGTATGTGTGGGTGATTAAAGTTGCCATCTGCCTGAAACCCGGCCGATCCGCCTGGTATTTTTTATTGAAGAAGGTGTAATAGACAAAAATTCCGGAATCGCTGGGGTTGTGAAATATTTCTGAAGGCGCATAACCAACGGCCCCGGAATTTTCAAACAATGCGTAAAGGGAATCAAGAACCGGAATCGGATAATCGCGCAGCAAATCTTTGGCAACAACAACGACTGTATCGGCCGTATCATTTTTCGGAGCTTCAACCGATGCTTCATTCGTTTCCGAAAGACAACCGGCCAGGCAAACCGTGACGATTGCAAAAGATAAATTTTTCATCCGATGCGTGTAGAAAAACTCCCCCGTTTTCACGGAGGAGTTTCAGATCTTTGAATCAATAATTATTTACCGGTTCACAACAACGCGTTGCGTCATTTGCTTTCCTTCTGCGGTGATCATGGTGATCATGTACATACCCGATACTTCAAGCGATACCGGAAGAATTTCTCCCTTCATCACCTTCTCAGTCATCACCAACTGACCAGCCGCATTGTACACCATCACACTTGCAGAAGAAGTCCCGCTGATCGTGATATTGAATTCCCCATTGTTCGGATTCGGATACATCGTGAATTCAATTCCAGCAACTGTTGGTTCAACACCCAGGCACGGATCAACAAACACGCTGTCGATGGCCGAGCCAGAGCAACCGTTTGTATCCACGTACATGTACTCAATCGCAAATGTGCCAACGCCGGCAACCATTGGGTCGAATGAATTTCCGGTTACGCCGCTTCCGGTCCAGGTTCCACCGATTGGTGTTTCACCTGCAAGGGCTACTACTCCACCGTTGAGACAAATTGTGTCTGTTACCAACGACAACGTAACCACCGGCGGAGTATTCAGCACGAGATTAATTGTGTCGGTTGAAGTACATCCTCCCGGCATGGTCGCGGTTACGTAGTACTCACCAGATGCAGTAACGATCAGCGTTTGTACTGTGGTGTTATCATTCCAGAGATACGTTGCACCCGGATTTCCAGCATTCAATGTTTCGTTCGTCGAGCAAAGCGTGTTGTCTGTTCCAAGCGCAACCAGTGGCTGAGCATTGATCGTGATCACTACGGTATCGCTTGCGATACAACCTGCAGCTGTAGTTACATCCACCATGTATGTTCCGCTTGCGGTAACCGTGAGCGTTTGTGCCGTAGAGAAATCGCTCCACAGGAATGTTTCTCCCGGATTCAACGCATCAAGCACAACTGATCCGCCACATTGCGTTTGATCCGCACCGAGGTTAACCACCGGCATCGGGTTCACGGTTACAGTTACGCTGACTGTGTTTACACAACCGTTTGCATCTGTTCCGGTCACTGTGTATGAATCTGTGATCAAAGGCGTGAATGCAAGTCCGTCTGTGATACCACCGGTCCACGTATAAGACACAGCACCTGTTCCGGATAATGTAACCGGTGTGCCGTCACACACGGTATAGCCTGGCGTTGCGGTAGAAGAAACCGAAGGAAGCGCGTTTACAAAAACAGTGAGCGTGTCTGTATCGGTGCAACCGTTTGCATCGGTTCCGGTTACGGTATAGGTCAACGTAGAGAGTGGAACAAATCCAACTCCGTTGTTCACGCCGGCCGACCATGCATATCCCACTGCGCCACCACCTGTGAGTGTTACAGAAGCTCCTGCACAAAGTGTCGTGTCTGTTGCCATCGCAACTACCGTTGGAACTGCATTGATGATTATGTTCACACCGGCTGCTGAAGAATCGGAACATCCGGTTCCGTTCGTAACAACTACGTTATAAACGCCAACGCCTGTTGCCGTGTATGAAATTGCAGTTTCACCGGCGATCGGCGATCCGTTCATGTACCACTGGTACGACGAACCGCTTGATGCAGTCAGTGCAGTGCTTCCTCCTGTACAGAAGTTGTTGTTACCGGTGATAACCACAACCGGTGCAGGGTCCACAGTTACAACCTGTGTTGTCGTATCCGAACAACCGATGCCGTTCGTTCCGATTACCGTATAGGTAGTTGTTGCTGTGGCAGCAAACGGAACATTGTCCGTAACACCGTGCGACCAGGTGTATGTGGCAGCTCCTGTTCCGTTCAACGTGATCATATCGTTTTCACAAATGGCTGATGCAGGAGAAACTGTTGAACCTACAACCGGTATAGTATCAACCGTAATGGTTACCACAGCACTGTCTGTACAACCGCTTCCGTCTGTACCCACAACAGTGTATGTGTCGGTGATCAGCGGAGTAAATGGATTGCCGTCAATCAGACCGCCGCTCCAGGCGTACGTTACTGCACCTGTGCCGTCGAGTGTTACTGCTGTTCCTGCGCATACTGAAATTCCCGGTGAAGCAGAGAAACCTACTGTTGGCGCCGGTGTAACCGTTACCGAAGTAATCGCAGTGTTGACACAACCGTTTGCATCCGTTCCGGTTACTGTGTACGATGAAGTTGACACGGCAGAGAACGGAATGTTATCTGTTACGCCGCCCGTCCATACATAACTCATTGCACCGGTTCCACTCAGTGTAACCATCGTGCCTGAACATACGAGCGGTGCTGGTGAAACAGAAGTACCCACAGTTGGCAACGGATTAACCGTTACAAGAACTGTTGATGTATTCGTACAACCGTTTCCATTTGTTCCGGTTACCGTGTACGTTGTTGTTGACACCGGTGTGAATGCAACGTTGTTCGTTACACCGCTGCTCCACGTATAGGAAACTGCACCCGTGCCATTCAGTGTAACGCTGGTTCCTGCGCAAACTGTTGTTCCCGGAGTTGCAGTTGATGAAACCGTTGGCAACGGATTAACCGTGATGGTTGTCGTTGCGGTGTTGGTACATCCGTTTGCATCTGTTCCGGTTACGGTATAGGTATTTGTTGCTGTGGCGATGAACGGAACGTTGTTCGTTCTTCCACCCGTCCAGGTGTACGAAACTGCACCTGTACCATTCAAGGTAACAGTTGTACCGCTGCACACCGTTGTTGCCGGTGATGCTGTGGAAGAAACAGTTGGCAATGGATTCACCGTGATCGTAGTGGTTGCAGTATTCGTGCATCCCGATCCATTCGTTCCGGTTACGGTATACGATGCAGTCGCTGAAGCTACAAAAGGAACGTTGTTTGAAATTCCACCGGACCAGGTATACGTTGATGCGCCGGTTCCGTTCAGTGTGACAATTGTTCCCGTACACACGGTTGTTCCCGGTGAAGCGGTTGAAGAAACAGTTGGCAACGGATTTACGGTGATGGTGATGGTGTTTGTATTTACACAGCCATTGGCATCTGTTCCGGTTACCGTGTATGTTGTGGTTGCTGATGCTGTGAATGGCACGTTATTCGTAACTCCACCTGTCCATGAATAACTTGTTGCACCAAAGCCGGTCAGCGTCACTGAGGTTCCTGCGCAAACCGTTGTCGCAGGTGCTGCACTGGAAGTAACCGTTGGCAATGGATTTACAGTAATAGAAATGGTATTTGTATTTGTACATCCATTTCCATTTGTTCCGGTCACTGTGTACGAACTGGTTGATGGTGGAGTGAACGCTACGTTATTTGTTACACCGCCTGTCCACGTGTACGTGGTTGCACCTGTTCCCGACAATGTCACCGGCGTTCCTGCACAAACTGTTGTCCCCGGAGTTGCCGTTGACGAAACAGTTGGCAGTGGATTCACCGTGATCGTGATCGTTGCGGTATTTACACAACCCAAACCATCGGTTCCGGTTACCGTATACGTAGTTGTTGCCAATGCAGTGAACGGAACGTTATTCGTTATGCCGCCCGACCAGCTGTAGATCGATGCACCGGTTCCGTTGAGTGTTACACTGGTTCCGCTGCACACCGTTGTTGCTGGTGATGCAGAAGCGCCTACGGTTGGAGCAGGGTTCACGGTAATTGTATTTGTCGCAGTGTTTGAACATCCGTTTCCGTCTGTTCCGGTAACTGTATACGTTGTTGTAGCTGCTGCTGCAAACGGTACGTTATTGGTAATTCCGCCTGTCCACGCGTACGTGCTTGCTCCGCTACCGGAAAGTGTAACCATAGTCCCCTGGCAAACTGTTGATCCCGGCGATGCCGAAGAAGAAACAGTTGGCAATGGATTTACGGTGATGGTAATGGTTGCTGTATTCGAACAACCGTTGACATCTGTTCCGGTAACAATGTAAGATGCTGTTGACGGAGGTACAAACGAAACGTTATTTGTAACACCACCGCTCCATGAATATGAAGTTGCGCCTGTACCATTCAGTGTAACCGATGCACCTGTACATACGGCCAGTCCCGGAGAAGAAATTGCTCCAACAGTTGGCAATGGATTCACGGTGATGGTTGTTGATGCGGTGTTCGAACATCCGTTTACATCTGTACCTGTTACTGTGTACGAAGTGGTTGATGCCGGAATGAATGCAACACCATCCAGTATTCCACCCGTCCACGCGTAAGTAGATGCACCTGTTCCGCTCAGCACAACGCTGGTCCCGGTGCAGATTGTTGAATCCGGATTGGCTGTTGAAGAAACAGTTGGCAATGGATTTACAGTGATCGCTACTGTTGCGGTGTTTGTACATCCGCCAGCATCAGTTCCTGTAACGGTGTATGTAGCGGTTGATGCCGGTGCAAATGCAACACCATCTGTAACTCCGCCGGTCCATGTGTATGAAGTAGCTCCTGAACCGGACAATGTTACATTGGCACCTGCGCAGATTGTTGTGGCTGGTGAAGCGCTGAACGAAACTGCTGGAAGAGGATTTACAGTAACACTGATCGTGTTGGTATTGGTACATCCGTTTCCGTCAGTTCCGGTAACCGTATACGTTGCTGTTGCAACCGGTGTAAACGGAACTCCGTTGAATACGCCGCCTGTCCAGGTATAACTTGCAGCACCTGTTCCGGATAAAATCACCGGTGATCCATCACAGACGGTTGTTCCCGGACTGGCAATTGATCCCACGGTAGGCAAAGCATTTACGTTGATGGTAATTGCGTCTGTGTTGTCGCATCCGTTAGCGTCTGTTCCGGTTACGGTGTACGTGTCTGTTGTCATCGCAGCAAACGGAACACCGTCCGTTACGCCGCCGGTCCATACATACGATACTGCACCCGAACCATTCAGTGTAACCATTGTTCCGGGACACACTGTTGATGCCGGAGAAGCGATTGCGGAAACTGTCGGAAGTGTATTCACAACAATTGCAGCAACATCTGTATTTGTACATCCGTTACCATCTGTT
>DATHKF010000693.1:0-4655 GCA_035489505.1 Bacteroidia bacterium
AATTTCTTTGCGTCGGAGCCTGTTCTGTCATTGTCGATGAACGGCTTTGCAGCAATTAAGATACCTTTGCCCGCATGAAGTCTGCCACCATCGCCGAACTCAAAAAAGAACTCGAACATCTCGAGCCACAGCGGGTGGCCGAGCTCACCCTGCGTCTGGCGCGTTTCAAGAAGGAGAATAAGGAACTGCTCACATACCTGATGTATGAGTCGCACGACCTTCCCGGATTTATCCGCCAGGTGAAAGAGGAAATGGACCAGGAATTCCTGACCATGAACCGCGACACCTTGTACCTCGCGAAAAAAAGTCTTCGGAAAATTCTGCGCATCACCGGTAAGTATGTGCGCTACGCCGGGAGCAAAGAAGCGGAAGTGGAATTACTCATTCATTTCATTGGCAATATTCACCGGACCAATATTCCATATCGGGGTGGTGCGGTGATCAGCAATCTGTACGATACGCAGGTGAAGAAGATCGGCAAACTGATTGCATTGCTGGATGAGGACCTGCAGCACGACTGGACGACCGAACTTGAAAAAGTAACTGGCCAGTAATTCCGGTTTATTTCTTTACACGAAGCTTAAGCTGTGTGATCGCTGCGATTTTTTCAGCGAGCGACATTCCTTCATCCGTAAAAGGCCAGACGTACAGTGCTTTTATCGCGTAGTCTTTCCGGATGTCGTTAATGGCCTTGATGCAAAGATCTTCTGCCAGTTTTTTTCTGCGGTATTCGGGCAGGACTGTTGCCGAGCACAGGTAGATAGCTTCGAATGCATCCCGGGGATTTGTTCGTTCCAGGAGTTCGTTTTCATTGATCGTTCCGGAAATAAAATCGTTCATCACTTTCGTCGTTGTGGGGATGAGTAATATCCACACCAACGGACCTTGTCCCTCGTTGTACTCCGAAAGCGTAGCCGGATGTACCTGTTGTAGTTTTTCAATCTGGTGCTGGTCAACCTGCAATTGCGATGGATCGCTTCGTGTTTCAAAGACCTCGTTCACGAGTGCGAGCATGCGTTCGAAGTTGGATCGTGTGTCTTTCATTGCACAAAGGTATAGATGAAAATGGGAGCAGGTGTTTTTACCTGAAATTCATTTGCAAATTCATAGTTTAATTTTATTAAACTATGTTTGGGAAACAAAACCATAACCCCTATGCCAGATAGTGAAATGATTGATGTAGTATGGGAATTAGCCATTCCTGACGCAGACCTGAACAAGGATATGTTATTGACGATTACTGTTGATGATCCTCAAACCTGTTCTTCGACCTTGCGAAAACCAGACGGTAAATATGCGTTTGGCATCATTGAAAATGTTTCATTGGGAACAGGCAGCTTCATTAAGTCAAAGAAAGCGCGTTCTTCAACGATCGCTACTGATTATGATGAGCAGTCCAATACGATTGTACTCCGGTTGTCGATCAATGAGCATGAGTATTCGCAAACAGCCATGACTCATGCCAATGGAGCCTCTGTCTTATTTACAATCTATTTTACATTCTCCTGACCATGAAAAAAATATTGATTATCACTCTGCTTTTTCCATATTGGGTTTTAGCACAGGACTCGCTTGGGTTGAAATTGGATGAACTGCGAGCGCCTTCTTCACCGGGCTTTTCCATACTTGGCGTACAGCCAACGGATATTTCCAGGCCGAAATCGTGGCGGAGTGCGGAAACTACCCTGGCCAGTTCTTTTCTCGATGGAAATAAACTGATCGTTCCAAAAAACTTCGCAATAGAGTTTAACCCGTTTTTCACTACCCGAAGGTTGAATCCCAACAATTCTCCATCATTCGTTTTTTCAACGAAGCCGAAGGATTTCTGGACTATCGTGAAATGCAACTCAGCCATATCCGTTGCAACGGGGGAATTCAAAAACTACTATGACACGAGTTTCACCAATCCCCGTATGGGTTTGGGATATCGTACGCAGTTGTTTGCGATGCAACCTACGACAGCAGGACTAATGGCTTTCGCAAGTTTCCAGTCGGCGATCGTCGATATAAGCATGCTGACTTTTGCCATTGATGATGTAATTGAAGCTAATGCGGCCAAAGCCATTGCACCAGGAGACCTGGTGGATTCCATAACCGCGCAGGCCAGATTTATTTTAAAACAAAATCCTGGTGGCAATAGACTCGATTCGCTTTACATCATGACCATCATTGAAGAAGACATTGCCCCGGTAATCAGGGATGGGATCAAAAAGGATCTTGCTGTTGGGGAACTGCTTAAACAGGCGAAGCAAATTGCAATCAATGCCACCCAGAAAGCCCCTGTTACAAAGCTTCGTGATGCCGTCGCATCAGGACTGCAGGATCGCTATGGCTTTTGCCTGGAATTTGCCACCGCGTTTTTGCTGGACTTCCCTACGAATGACATCGAATTTTCCAAGGTTCCAAAGTTTGGTTTCTGGTTCACGGGCACATACCGCTCCCGTTCCCAGCATTGCGAGATTGGTGGCATGGTTCGTTTTGTGACTACAAAGTTTGATACTACAATCCGCTACAACAATTTTGATTTAGGTGTAAGGGCAATGCTGGCAGGAGACAAATGGAGTGTTAACGGAGAATTTATCCAGCGCTTTCAGTTCAATGTTCTGGAGAACAAACCGGTTGGTTCCTCCAATGAAGTAACGTTCCGTTATTCTGCCGATTTTAAACTTGCCCTGACGGTGAATTACAAATTGAATGATGATGTGATTTTCAATTATACGTTCGGGAACAATCTAACGGTCAATACTGAATTTGAACGAAACACTTCCACTCTTGGATCAACTGTTGGTGTAACCTATGCATTTGGAGGTCCAACCGTTAAGGATATTCAATCTGCCGACAAATAGTTCTTGTTCCTCGTTTTGACGCATAAGCCTCAAAGCTTTGAGGCTTATGCGCGCGAATCAACAAAAACATCCCAACCCAAAAACTCTCCACTACGTTTCCTATTTTCGTTCTTTATCTGGCCCTATGAAATACCTTCTCTGTAATATTCTTGCTTCCGCATTGTTGCTCTCCTGTTCAACGACTCCATCGGAGGAAAACAAAACAGATTCGTCTGCGAATGTTCCGGTGACACGGGCGCAGTCCGTTGGTGCTATTCAACCCCTCCGTCCCAACATCGACCTCACGCCCTGGACCGGCCAGCTCTACGAGGCCATCTACTGGACAGATTCCCGTGGAGAAAACACCGTGATCATTTCCGGAAACCCACAGTATTTCTGGGAAGATGAAAATCCGGATGCGAAGAAATTCTTTCCGAAGGATGAAGACCCGGAAACACTTTCCGAACTCACCGAGATTTTCGCAACACATTATATCCTGAAGCCTGGTGAAGCGAAATGGAAAGAATATTACGCCTATCACGATTACATGTTCGGGTGCTGCGACGTGTGGATGGAATACCAGCCAGGTTCACTTGCTGTACTCAATGCCGACAGCAACGGAACCGGTGAAGCTATTTTCATGTATCACGAAACGGAGGGCGATGGAAAGATCAGCAACTCCTGGTATGGCAATATGGTTTTGCTGATTGATTCAGCGCAATATGTTTCGCATGGCGCTTCCGGGTTCCGAAACGACGCAGAGCCGTCGGTTGTCGTAAGCGATCAGCTTGTTTGGGCTGCACCAGCAACCGGACCGTATCCCAAGGTGGTGGAAAAACAATGGGGCGACCTCTGTGCAAAATGGGTGCAGATCCAACGCGATGCAATTACAGAACGGAATAATGTTGACGAGCACGGGCATGCGGATCACGTGCATTAGAATTCCGGGTTAAAAAAAAGTTTCGGGTTTCGGGTTCCGGCTTTTTTCACTGTGTTTCAATGTACAGGTTCGCTCCATCGAATTGCATCATTGAAACACAGTGACCGGAAACCCAACCCGAAACCCGAAACTAATTTAACCCGAAACTATTTTCGTCCATCCCAGCACCTGTTTCGGTTTCTCGATATAATAAATCGTGTATTCTTTTCCATCTTCCAGTGATGAGGATTCGTTTTTCATCATAAAAAAACTCCGCTCAGCAATGGTGACCATATTGTGCCGGCTGCCACCCGTTTTTACTGTGACTTTTCCCTGCACACTTTTTATTTCGTGACCGGAAGCTTTCAATCGCAGGTAGGACACTGCAGTATGCATAAAAACTCCGGCAAACAACAATCCGAAGGCCAGCCAGATGATGAGCAATGTTCCCCAGTGCATGTCGGCCATGAAAACAGCGAACGGAACAAGCACCAGGAAGCAAAGCGATGCAATCAATTGCGCGTAACCTTTGCGACGCAGCTTGCCGAGCTGTGCGGCGGTTAAATTTCCGTTCGTGTTTATGGCAAGATCTTCCGGTGAAAGCAGCATTGTATACGTTTAAATGATTCGGCGAAGTTAATCGTTATGCGTGATTGTGCCTTGATTGAAAAGCAAGTTATCCACGAAGGCGGCGTGGTGTGCAACGGGCAAATCGTGTCACGAAAATACTGTTGTGAAGAAGGTCGACCCGCAGCGTGCAAGGTTAATGCAGAGCTACCACGAAAAAGTATTGTATTTTGTTCGGCTACACGTACTGGCATCGTAATTGAATCATTTTTAATAGTGAAGTAGGGTAATAACCAGAGTTGATTAGAGAATGAAGTAAATCGGACCAGTGCCAGAATGTTGAA
>DATHKF010000694.1:0-6904 GCA_035489505.1 Bacteroidia bacterium
GGGGATCTCGGTTTAGTCACCTTAAAGAACCAGCGAAACTGGCCCTTTAACCCCATGACGCTTATTAAGTTATCCCCCAGCTGTTTTTTGATTTCGCTTACAACTTAATGACATTGGGCTTAAGCCCCCGGCAATGAACAGCGATTGATCATTCAGCCGCTTCAGCGGTTTTCATGGGGCTCCTTGTAACCAAACTGACCCACTATCGAAACCTTTGCGTGCTCTGCGGCTTTGCGTCTATTCTCTACCGCGTAAACACTCTCGTAAATCGTGCCTCATTCCCCACCGCATCCGTCACCACAAGTTCGAGCACATGTGAACCTTTATCTTCCACTTTTACAACGTGTTCATCGAACGTGTATTTCAGGAGATCATTCTTTCCATCGTATTCGAAGAGCACCCATTTTCCGTCAATCGTACCGCGATAGTTTTTTATACCGGACAAATTGTCGTCGATCTTAAACTGGATCGAATTCATCAGCGTAAAATCAGTTGTGGTTTTTCCTTTGGCGTCGAAATTGTGCGGACGGATTGTTGGACGAACCGTGTCGCGCATCACGAAATATTTTCCAAAAACTTTTACGGAAGTCGTCACTCCTTTGCCGTTCCAGGTTCCGCCCACACTGCTGAGCGCTCCATTTTCTTTTTCACGCACAACAACGAGTTTGTCGGGTGTTGCTGTTGCCGGTGGCATGGCAATGGTCAGTGAACAGGCTTTATGCAAAGGTGTGAACCGGTCGTTGATGGAAATTACCGGCGACAAGCGATTCCCCGTTGCCGGTGTTGCCTTCCATTTGAAATCGGTATTGCGGTAAACACTTTTCTCCGGCATCTCGAATGTAAATTGCTCCTCTTCGAATTTATTCGGGGCGTTCCACATCATGACTTGTATAAATGGAATCACGTTGGGTTTCGCAACCGTTTCAGGACGTTTTTTCAATGCCCTGACTTTGAATTCAACGAGCGCTTTGTTTCCGTACGCATCCGTGATTTCGTACGTGTACCAATGGTATTTTCCATCGTCATGGGTCAGGTAACCACCATTGACCACCGAGTCGTAAACCTGCAATTCATTATTCGGTGCAAGAAAACTCAGCTGGAAATATTTCGACGTACGTTCATGTTCCTCATAGTCGACAAAGCAATTGATGTAACGCGACTCTTCGAATGAAATACGATCGAGGCTGTGACTGTACACAATCTTTCCGCCGGCCTTAAGCGTAATGCCATACACGCCATTCTTTCCGTGCGGAATTGATTCTTTGTCGTACGCTTCAATTCCAAAACCAATATCGCCAAAAGCAACAATGCTGTCGGCTGCATTCTGGATCACGTATTTATTTCCTGACTTGACCAATGCAATTTTTTTCACGCGGCTTTTTCCATTCACGTAAGCGTTTTCTCCCGCTGCGTAAACGGCCAGTGTAACAGGAGTGGGTGCCACGTTATCCTGCACGGGCAATCCAAACAAAAGCGGGTTCAGTGCTTCTTCGGTTTTCGCATCGCGGATTTCAAAATGCAGGTGTGGACCGCCGGAGCTGCCGCTGTTTCCTGATTTAGCAATCTGTTGTCCTTTGATAACTGGCAATTCACCCGGCTGAAGTTTCAGGTCAATCTCAAATGACTCAGCGATGTAGTGTTGCTTTTCTACCCAATCAGCAATGGCTCCGGTATACTCCGAAAGATGTCCGTAAACGGTGGTGTAGCCGTTTGGGTGCGTTACGTAAATCGCTTTGCCGTATCCCCAGGGCGAAATTTTTATGCGCGATACATAACCTTCAGCAGCGGCGCGTACAGCCAATCCCTGCTGCCCGGATGTAGTAATATCTATTCCCGCATGAAAATGATCGGGCCGCAGCTCCCCGAAATTTCCGGCAAGCTTTAACGTAATGTCCATGGGTGAACGGAAATAATCTTTCGGGTAAGGCTGGGCATAAACCCCGTTCACGATTGCGAACATGCACCCCAAAATCAACAGCATCGGGAAATTTTTCATCGCTCTAAAAATAAACAACATCATCGGTTCTGACCGGGCTACGGTATAAGTGTACACAAAAACTTTGCCGGAGTACTAACAGACGAAGCAGATGCGCAAAGCGTCGAATTTGACTCATTTTCAGGCGGTACGGCACACAAATCGCATAACTCTATGTAAGAGTTAAAACGAAAGCCATGAAAACAGTTACAAGAGTTATCCGCATTTTCCTTATCGCGGTTCTCTCCATAACATACAGTGCAGTGGAAGGGCAGCAGATCTACAAAAGCAAAGGAAAAGTAAAATGTAAATATGATAATGGCCGCAAGATGGCCAAAGGTCGCGTTCTGAATTTTCAGAAACAAGGAACATGGAAATACTGGAACGACGAAGGACGCCTGGACCACCTGGCTACGTTCAGAAACGATACACTGAACGGAAGATATGTTGAATACCATGCTGACAGAAGAATTCTCACTTCCGGTCAGTTCAGCAACAACCTGAAAGACGGTGTGTGGAAAATGTATTATCCGAACGGAGTTCAGGCGGGTGAGTATTCCTACAACGAAGGAAAACTCGAAGGCAAACAGATCAGCTGGTATGAAAACGGACAAATGCGCGAGTTGCTGGTATGCAATAACGATCAACTGATCTCGCGGAAAACCTGGTACTACAACGGAAGTCCGCGCCACGTGGAAACGTACATTGCCGGCACTACCAAAGGAACATGGATCACTTATCCTGAGCCTTACGCGTCAGCGGATACTTTTCCGGCAGCCATCGATGAATACAGCAGTGGACAACTGCACGGCTGGCACTACGGTTTCAGGAACGGAAGAAAAACAGAAGAGACCCGTTATGAAATGGGTATACAGGAAGGATTTTGCTGCCGTTGGGATGATAACGGAAGAATGGTATCGAGCGAAAATTACCGCAAAGGAGAACGCGATGGTTTGTGCCGGTATTACAGCAATGGAAACCTGTTCCGCGATATATATTTCAAAGACGGAACACAACACGGCGCGCAGATCAATTACGGACGCCGCGGTGAAGTGGTAACCATGAGCTGGTATGCACTGGGCAACCGCGATTCGGTAAAAACATTTCACCTCAATGGAAAACCGGCTACACGAACTGTATTTGGATACGGCGCCGATAATACCGAACACCGCGCCTATACAGAATGGGACGAAGCCGGAGTGAAGCTGCTTTACGGACGTTACGTAGCCGGACAGAAATACGGAGAATGGTACACGTATTATCCAAGCGGTTTTAAAAAATCGGTGACCACATACGAAAACGGAGTCATGAATGGACCTTACACCAAATGGTACACGAATGGCAACCGGATGATTGAGTTTTACATGGTGAATAATGCCGTAAGCGGACAACCAGCGGTATGGAACGAGTACGGAAAACTCATGCGCCCGGGTACAAGAATGTACAATGAAATGGTAGACGGTAATCAGCCGGGCGAAGTGTACAATGATGCTTCGTCCTACGTGACGGCAAAAAATAACAGGCGGGAAGAAGGTCCGGCAGGTTACGCGCCTTTTGAAGCGGTTGAAAATATATCCTCGTCGCCAGTTGAAGAGTCCATGATCGAAGAACGCGTTTACGCGGTGCCCGATGTGATGCCGGTATTTCCGGGTGGTGCGGTTGAGATGCAGAATTTCCTGGATAAAAATCTGAAACACCCGGCTTCACTCGTGAATGTGCAGGGCACTGTGTACATCAGCTATATTGTAGAAGCCGATGGACGCGTAACCCACGTAGAGGCTTCGAAAGAAGTGGAAGGCGCGCCTGATTTTACGGCAGAAGCCATTCGGGTGGTGAAAATGTTTCCTGAACAGGTTCCGGGTACTGTAAACGGAAAACCGGTGCGTTGCAGAATGGTTGTACCGGTGCAGTTTAATTTGATGTAAACAAACGGTTGAAACCGTTTAGCAACAGAAGTGCATCCATTGCCGGGGGCTTAAGCCCCTCGGCAATGGATGCACTTCTGTACTTAACCGCTTAAGCGGTTTTCCCTCACACCTTGAAGACCCAACCTGCTGTCATCTTCGCACTTTGTGGATTCCACGGGATTTACGCATCTAAAAGATAACTTCGTCAAAGAATGATTATTTTTAGAGAGCGATAAATCCCGTGAATTCATGAAATCCTGTCATCCGCGCTTTATTCTTTTACTCCTGTTCTGCTTCCTGTTTTCTTTTGCGCAGGCACAGGAGATTACGAAGAAGCGGGGCAAGTTTAAAGTGAGACATCCCAACGGGAAAGTGATGGCTGCGGGGAAGGTGAGGAATTACAAGAAACAGGGACTGTGGAAATCGTGGGACGACAAAGGCGTGCTGCAGAACACCATCACTTACGTCAACGATACTGCAAACGGTCCTTACACGGAGTATTATCCCGATGGCAACATTTCAACGCAAGGCACTTACCGCAACTTTAAAAGACATGGAAACTGGAAAATGTATTCATCATCCGGTGTGCTGGTGGGCGAACAGAATTTCGTCGACGGTTTTGCAGATGGACCGCAAACGTACTGGTACGAAAACGGACAGAAACGCGAATACATTCGTTTTGCAATGAGCTGGACGCTGTACAGGCAGGCCTGGTATCCGAACGGAAAAACAAAACTGGTTGAATCGTTTAACAAAGGGCTTGCAGAAGGACGATGGGTGTATTACCCGGATCCGGAAACCGCTACAGATACTTTTCCATTGTGGACTGATGAATATCATGAAGGCGACTTGCACGGTGTGCACACGGCTTATGCTGGTTCTGTTAAAACGGAAGAGTATCACTATTCGAAAGGGAAATTCCACGGGACTGTGAAGAAGTGGGGAAGGAATGGGCAGTTGGAAATGGAAGAAATTTACGATGAAGGATATTTGAATGGAGAATCGCGGTACTACCGCAACGGAATGATTATCCGCTCAGCGAAATATTCGCGCGGAAAAAAACACGGTACCGAAGTTGATTATGATCGTGACGGCGATACGTTGAAAATGTCGTGGTACCGGAAGGGCGAAGTTGACTCGGTTATTTCTTTTCATCCCAATGGACGGAAAGCAACAGCAAGTATTACCTGGCGTTTTCCCGGGACGAATCTGGAGGATGGCACGTACACCGAATGGGATACGGCCGGTGTTTTATTGCTCCATGGCCAGTATTACATGCAGGCAAGAGAAGGGGATTGGAAAACATATTACCCGAATGGAAAAGTAAAGTCGGTAACGCCCTATTTGAACGGAGTAATGACCGGTTTATTTACAAAGTGGTATCCGAACGGAAAGAAAATGATCCAGTATCACATCTTTCAGGAGGGAGTGAATACTCATCCGGATGTATGGAATGAAAAAGGGAAACCACTGAAAATGGGATCGCCCGAATACAATGAAATTGTGGAAGGAAATAAACCGGGAGAAATGTACAGCGATCCATCGCAGTACAAACGTTCGGTAATCGGGCACCGCGTGGAAGAGATATCTGTTGGAGACGACGAAGTAATAAGAGATGCTCCTGATCTGGTAGTGGATGAGGGTGAAATGGCACTTGTGCCCGATTCAGGTGAAGTTTTTATGATCACTGAAGTGATGCCTTCCTTTCCGGGTGGTGACACAGCGATGAGAAATTTTATCAATAAGAACATAAAATATCCACCCATTTGCCGGGAAATGGCCATCGAAGGAACGGTGTATATCCGCTATGTCGTTGAAAAAGACGGGAGCATTTCCAATGTCACGGTGCTTAAGGGAATAAATGGAGGCGAAGCTCTTTCGACAGAAGCGCTTCGCGTGGTTAGTCTTTTCCCGGTTCACACGCCGGGTAAAATGTATGGTCAGCCTGTCCGCTGTTACATGACCATTCCGGTACGCTTCAGGGTGCATTAATTTTGCTCTCCGGGAATTTATTTTCCCAATCCTTCCGCATTCACCACACCCTTTATTTTCCGCACCACTTTTCACCTCTATTTTTAATTCAGGAAATGCATTTTTTCGTTCGCTGAATATTGGCACGGGATTGTAGTGATGATTGGTATAAATCAAACCGATCAATCATGAAAACGAACGTCAAAGCCAAAGCGAAAGTAAAAATCGATGCACCGGTATCAAAAGTCTGGGATGCATTGACGAAACCTGAACTTGTGAAACAGTATTTCTTTGGTACCGATCTTCATACCGATTGGAAGGAGGGCGGTGAAATTAAATTCACCGGTGAATGGGAAGGAAAATCGTACGAAGACAAAGGCACTATTCTTACTGTTGTTCCCAACCAGCTCATCCGTTACACGTACTGGAGTTCGATGTCGGGCATTGAAGACAAGCCCGAGAACTACGTGAACATTACGTATGAACTGGAAGGCGACGGTGACACCACTACACTTGAAATCACGCAGGAAAATGTTCCGGACGAAAAAATGCGGGAACATTCGGAAGAGAACTGGAAGAAAGTTCTTGCCGGCCTGAAAGATTTATTGGAGAAAGACAAACCAGTGCGGGTTGCGTGAAGGGATAGACCGTGGTGGTCGCGTGTAGCTTTCGGAAAACACGTTAACGAATTCATGACAGCCTCGCTGAAACGCGAAGTGGTTTTTACGGGCAGTTGCACCATGTATGGTGACCGGTTTTCATTTTTTTATTACATGAAGCCATGAAACACATCTATACATTCGTGCTAATACTGATTACAGGTTTGCACGCCGCAGGAAATGCCTTCGATTCCATCCGCCAGGTGAAAGTGGATGAACTAAACCGCATCGCTGAATTCTGGAAAACACAGCCCACCACTCACGACACTGTTTTTTGCGCCGGATTTTGTGGAGTCGCTGTCATCCGCCCGGTGTACCTGCACGACGGAAATTTTCCTTCCGGTTCAGAATTTGATTTCATGAATGCAAAAACCGGCGACGTGCTCGGGCCG
>DATHKF010000695.1:0-5299 GCA_035489505.1 Bacteroidia bacterium
TCTTTGCGATGCTTATACTTCCGCAAAAAACGAGAACGGACCTGAATCCGATTATCGCTTTCAGGGGAACGAGCAACACGCCGGATTTTATAACAGATACTGATCTCGAAGGACCTGGCTGGACTCAATATAAAATGAACAAAGACAATATCAATCAACTCATCGTAAAAGCAAATGCTGCAGCACCGGGGAGAAAAATTGACCTTACTGGTCATAGCCTGGGTGGGGCACTCGCACAATGGACCGCCACAGACGAAACCTTTAAAGGTAAGTTCGGGCGCGTGATTACTTTTCAATCGCCCGCTATTAACAGGAAGCGTGTAAACGATTATAATGCATGGGATGCTGCAGATAAGCCGTCCACCGTTATACACCATATTGTTGTTAATGATATTGTTCCATTCGCAGGAGAAGCCAGTATGCCGGGTACATTCTACACACACACGACCCAGGTGATGGCGCCTTTCCTGAGTCACACTCATCTTATGCTGCAATCTGAGGCATACGAAAAGGAACGGAAGGAACTTGGTTTAACTGATGCGGTGCTTGAGGCATTGGGATGGACTGGAAGCAATCTTCCAACGGAGCGCAACAGGGTATATAAAACAGGCGACTTCCCTTTCCCTGAACTGCGTGCTGATGTCGAACATGCCCGCAAAGTCACACGGGTGACTATCGAGAAATTAGGTGAGGAAATTGAAAAGGCAAAAAAGGAAGCCAAGGCTGGGTTGGTTCGTCAGTTAATGATGCAGAAGGCTGCAATGGAAGTTTACCTGAAACTATTAGTTGTCCCAATACCTCATTAATGCACTATATTTAATACATGATCCGTTTCATTTTATTCTTTTGTATGGCAGTCCCACTGATCTCCTGTTCTGATCCCGAATCGCTCAAGAAAGAGGCGGAAGAAAAACTCGAGGCGCGGTACGGCGAGGAATTTGATATCCTCTCTTTTAATGAAGTGGTACTGGAACAACCCCGTTATGAATTCACTGCGCGCCCGCGTGCAAAGCCCGGGTATGTATTTGAGCTCACCATGACCAAAGAAAATCATGTGGTGATTGATAACTACCTCGGGATGCGATGGGTTTACGAGGCTACAGAGGAATTGAAGAATTACATATCACCGCGATACCCAAAAACCGCAGCACTTGTAGAACCTCATTTGAAATACCTGGAAACGGCCAGTGAGAAAAGTATTCCATCCTTTCAGACAGCACTAAACAATCTAAGCGAAGAAGATGAGGTATACGTGACCGTTTATTTTTTTACCGATTATACTGATTCAACGAAGCAGGAATTGTTTGCTGAGATCAGAAATATTATCAGCTTTTATCAAAAAGAAAATATTCCAAGGACCCGGTTTAGCTTTCAGTTTTATGACCAGCAGTACTTCCGGGATGTGAATACCGACAGCCTGCACTACTGCTTCGAAGGACGCGTATTTCATTATCCCGATTGCTTTGAAACACGTTACTTAAAACAGGGCAGGCACAGCATTAGTTTAGACATTACTGCAGGACAGCCTACGCCCGACGATTCTTTTTTAGAATCCGAAATGGTCGATTGGTCAACACTCGATATAAGATAGAACCTGTTGACCTCATTGGTTTCGGCATACTGGCCACTGAACGATGTTGATTCTGACATAATTTTTGCGCAACATGGATCATAACTTTCAAAAAAATAATCCGGTAGGAATTCATCGTCAGCACGATGATTGGGACGAAGTGCACAATCAAATGCTGGAAGTGCAGCGAAAAGGATTGCTGCAAAAGAAATCGTTAGCCATTAGCGATCCCGGTGATGCCGATGAAAAAGAAGCTGATGAAGTAGCACGAAAAGTTGTAAGTGGAGAATCGGCCGAGGTTCATGGAACGGGAGGAACTGTTAACCGTAAAGGTGAAGGCAGTGCTGAAACAACTCCGGAGTTCCAGGCGAAACTGGAATCAAGTAAAGGTGGTGGGCAATCATTGGATGAAAGTACCAGCAAAGAAATGGGTGCAAAAATGGGCGCAGATTTCAGCGGGGTAAAAATCCATACGGGAACTGAGGCCAACGCGATGAGTGAAAATATCCAGGCGAAAGCATTTACGCACGGGCAGGATGTTTATTTCAAAGACGGGCAGCACAATACTTCATCCAATGAAGGAAAGGAATTGCTGGCGCACGAGTTGGTTCATACGGTGCAGCAGGGAGGAGAAAAAGTGCAACCAAAAATTCACCGGCAGAAAGAGGACATGCATCATGGCTTGCGATTTGCTGACATCACGCTGCCCTATGACTGTACGAAAGTGCAGATATTCGATCACAAGAAAAATGTACTCAAGCGAACGTATGCAGAAGACGGAAAACCATTAACGTCAGTGCTGATCGGAACAGGATTGGAAGAGAACACCACTTATATTCTCAAGCTTCACACCGAAGATGGTGTATACGATTACTATCTCGACCTGGTAAGCACGCAATTTATCAGAATCTACAAGGCTGCGAGCAACAAAATCCAACCAACAGTAAGCGGGCAACGTGTGAGGTTCATTGCAAAGGAAGGTCGCACCACCGTCAATCCCAACTCAACTGCTGCATCCAACATCGTCATTCTTTCAGACAACGAGACAGATGAGAACGGTGTGGAATTAGCTGATAATAGAAAACACACCGTGAATGAAGACATCAAGGATGATTACGATACGGCCAAAGCAAAAGTGACGGAACTGACCGGCGAAGATCTCGGACTGCGATTCGGTGATACCACGCGTGACCTGTCCTTTACCGGCGGTTCAGCAGGAGCGGATAACATTACATGGCACAAGACAGGGCGGGCTATCGATATCGGTCAACAGCTTCCATGGACGATCCGGAAAGACCAACACGAAGACGGAATGTATTTCATCCTTTACCTGCCACTATTGGCATCCTTGGATGCAACGATCGGCACAAGCCCCGACAATCAATACATCGAAACATTTCCCAAGGGTGAGGAAGCCAACTTCTTTTCCAATGCGATCTATGACAGGAAGCTCGTCAACGTAACGCAAATACTTGAAGACAATGGATTCGCACGCATCAAAGCACACAAGGGTTGGGAAGCTAAAACTGAAGCAGGCTGGGCGAAACGGGAATGGTGGCACTATGAGAAGAGGGAGGGACTTACCATGTACCAGGCATTAAGGCAGGCGTACTCAGAACAGCAAATCGTCGATGGATATAGCTCAGTTATTACGAAAGTTCCCAAAGCCCGAACCAGTTACGAGTCCCGTTTTATCCGCGAAGGTTTCCCGGGCTTCATTGTCAAAAGCATGTACACTGCTCCTGTTAAATACGGTTCATTAAGCCTGTGGCTATCAGTAGGCGAGCATCAATCACAGGAAATGAATGATATCGCCAATTTCCCGGATGATGTAGCTGCTCTGCACACCGCACTCTTCAAGCTTGGTTACGATATTGTGCCGGGTGTAAATGTTATTCAACCAATGGATATTGTTTCCATTAAAGAAATAAGTGAATCGCTTCTCGGTACGGAGCAATCCGCTATTTTGGTGGGTGATACTTTACATCAGAAAATCGGATCCACACTAACAACTCCATCAACAAAAGGAAGCCTCACCTTGTATAGTTCTGTTGGTGAAGGTGCGGTCAATCTTGCCGGTGACGTAAAAGCAACAAAACAAGCATTAAACCGGGGCTTTAAGGCCGGGAAAATGACCGGCGTAATGACCCAGGAGTTCCAGGCCAACCGTTTTGATACACAAGCCTTCTATGATGCAATCACGAAATTCCAAACGATTATTATGAAATCGAAAGCTCCTGACGGTGCGATCAGCAAAGGTGGACTCACGCACATTGAACTTGGAAAATACTGAAACATTGTGTAAATTAATTGTTCACCAAACCACCCAGGTGATGCGCTACCCGTATAGTATTTTCCTGTCTGCAGTCATTATCGTCGCGTGTACCTCCGCAAGTCGTGGAGTGCAGGATACAGGTAAGAATGATTCAGCACCTGTCGCTCACCTGGCAGATACTGTGCATCCTGGTCCTCTGCAAATCACAGTTTCTCTTCAGGCGGATACTTTGAGCGAGTGGCAAAAATTTATCACTCTATTCCGCGATACAACTGCAGATACGCTCCAACTTTTCATGTACGAAGCGTGGATTGAAAAAATTAATGAATATGAGGACTATACAATCAGTAAAGAGAAGTATGCTGAGAATCTCGCATTCAAGGGGAAAGCGATTGATAAAACTTTATTAAAGTTTATCCAACCCGGAGATCTCGAACTGCAGTACAATCAGAGCATTTCATATTACGCTGTAAACCGGATTGTTCTGGATAGTAATTACACGTATGTAACAGTACGATTGTATAGCGATGCAGCTCCGCACATTATAGATTTCCTCTATCTCTACGTATTCGACAAAAATTATCGTTTGCTTGATAAAATATTGGTCGCCGACTTAGTGGGAGATGACGGCTTTTCAGAGTACATGCAAAGCTGGGTGATCGATCTGAACCACGACGGTACAAAAGAAATCATTACACGAACGGAAACTACGAGCTATGACGGTGACCATGAAGACATGACAACATCGTTATCAGTCCGCAAATTCAGCGCCGGAAAATTTGCAGAAGAAATGCAAGCAGACACATCTGCACTTATGAAAAAATTCGTCTTTAGAGATAACGGCATCGCTGATCGTTAAACCTTATTATTCAAATACGCCCAACAAGGTGACCATACAGTAATAAGTATCAGAAGAAATTCAATAAATGAATAGTAGTTCCCGTATAAATGCGAAGTCTTCCATTCATCGTCAGCACGATGACTGGGATGAAGTGCATAATCAAATGTTGGAGGTTCAACAGAAAGGATTGATTCAAAAAAAATCTTTGGCTGTCAGCCACCCCGGTGATGAAGATGAAAAGGAAGCTGATGAAGTAGCGCGCAAAGTAGCAGGTGGAGAATCGGCACAAATTCACGGCAACGGCGGAACAATCAACCGCAGCGGGAGTGGGAAGGCGGAAACTACACCCGAATTCGAATCGAAACCCAGCGGTAGCAAAGGCGGCGGACAATCGCTGGATGATTCCACAAGAAGTGAAATGGAATCGAAGATGGGCGCCGACTTCGGCGGAGTGAAAGTGCATACGGGCGGCGATGCGAACCAGATGAATGAGAACGTGAACGCAAAAGCATTCGCGCACGGACAAGATATCTATTTTAAAAACGGGCAGTACAATCCGTCATCGAAAGACGGGAAAGAATTGCTCGCACATGAGTTGACGCACACTCTTCAG
>DATHKF010000696.1:0-2205 GCA_035489505.1 Bacteroidia bacterium
AATACCGTTTGAACATTCGCGTGGTGACTGAGTTCCCATGGTCGAACTTGTTTGCGAATAATTTATTCCTCCGTCCGACAGAAGCGGAAATCGAAAACTTCAACGCGGAGTGGACCATCGTATGCGCACCTGGTTTCAAAGCGACCCCTGCGATCGACGGAACACGCCAGCACAATTTCACCATCCTGAACATGACCAAAAAGATGATTCTCATTGGTGGTTCAGGGTATACCGGTGAAATCAAAAAAGGAATTTTCACGCTCCTGAATTATATTCTTCCGCACGAAAAAGGCGTTCCGTCTATGCATTGTTCAGCGAACAAAGGCAAAGACGGCGACACTGCAGTTTTCTTCGGACTTTCCGGAACAGGAAAAACAACTTTGTCCGCAGATCCAAACCGCGCATTGATCGGCGACGATGAGCACGGCTGGTCTGATGATGCGGTTTTCAATTTCGAAGGCGGTTGCTATGCAAAATGCATCGACCTCACGCGTGAGAAAGAACCACAGATCTGGGACGCCATCAAATTCGGTGCACTGGTAGAAAACGTGGATTTCATTGACGGAACACGCTCAGTAGATTACAAGAGCACGTCGAAAACAGAGAACACGCGTGTTGCGTACCCGATCAACCACATCAGCAATGCGCTGGAAGTTTCGGTTGGCGGAGCGCCAAAAAATATTTTCTTCCTTACAGCCGACGCATTCGGTGTACTTCCTCCGATTTCAAAACTGACCACTGAGCAGGCGATGTACCATTTCATTTCCGGGTACACAGCGAAAGTTGCAGGAACAGAAATGGGAATCACTGAACCGCAGACCACATTCTCGGCCTGTTTCGGAAAAGCATTTCTTCCGCTTCACCCTGGAAAATACGCTGAGCTTCTTGGCAAGAAACTGAAAGCTAATCCGGACATCAACGTATGGCTGGTGAACACCGGCTGGGTGGGTGGAGCGTATGGCGTAGGAAGCCGCATCAAACTCGCATACACGCGCGCGTTGATCACCGCAGCACTCGAAGGAAAACTGAACAACGCAGAATACGGGCAAACGCCTTTCTTCCGCATGCGTTTTCCAAAATCGTGTCCGGGAGTTCCTTCGGAAATTCTGGAACCGAGAAATGCCTGGGCAGATAAAGCAGCGTTCGATTCAACAGCAATGAAATTGGCTGAGCAGTTCAACAAGAATTTCGAGCAATACGCTTCGGGCGTGAGCGCGGATATTCTTGCGGCGGCACCGGCCATGAAAGCTGTTAGCGCCTAGGGTTTACGCCTTCGGCGTCCTGCCACAGATTCGCAGATTGCGCAGATTAAAAAATTAATTGTGATGATTTTTCCTGATTAAAAAAATCTGGTAGTGTCTCACTTTGCTTTTTGACACGGCGACACGGCGCTAAAAGAAGCACGAAACCCATTCTAAGCCTGGGCGCTCACGGCGCGCTACCGTTATCTCGCCGTGAGCGCCTGGGCTTAGAATAAGAAATGCTGTAAAAATGCGCCGTGTCGCCGTGTCAAAATATCAAATGCTCAAACTGAGACACTACCAAAAATCTGCGCAATCTGCGAATCTGTGGCTAACGGGCCAAAGGCCCAACAACGCATGAGAACTACCAAACATGTATTACACCAGGGAAAGCGTTCGCTATTGAGCGCTTTTCTTGTTTTGGTACTCATGCTCATCGCGCAATGTGTGAATGCGCAAACGGACACTGCAACCACAGAAGATGCGCCGGAGCATGTCATCACAGGCGGGACTCCGGAACCGGAAACGAAAGAAGAAAATACTGTTCGTCGCGATGAACCCGTGCGCTGGCTGCTGGTTGAAAAATCGTTCGGCGTAGTTCCTGAAATTGATTTCATCAACGGCTCGATGGGCCTGGCGTTGTGCCGCGGAAAATTTATACGCGGAACACCACGTTCCATTGCCGGTAACGGGTATTACGTTGGATTTGCATACGACACCGAACACAAAATTTCCTTCGCGAGTTTCGGCGGATGGATCGGGTTGTTCAAGAAAAAACTCGGCGGACAAATTGGTTTGCGCGGATTGTATTACGTGAACAGTTCGACACAGGTTTTTGCGATACGTCCCGAAGCGGGAATTGGTTTTGTGAAAGCACAGTTGTCGTACGGGTACAACATCGTCACCGAAAAAACGGAGTTCGATATGCCAACGCATACGCTTACGCTTTCGGTTTATTTTGCGG
>DATHKF010000697.1:0-2181 GCA_035489505.1 Bacteroidia bacterium
ATCTCATCGGTGCGTTTGGTATGACTATCGCCATCCTGGGAACAATTTTCCTGGTGAAACACACCGAAGTCGTAAACGGTTTTGAAACGAACATCGAGATCCCGGGATTGATCTACGGATTGATCGCAGGTGCAATTGCACTGGGCACAATCATCGGGTGGATGACTGCCAAGAAAGTGCAGATGACCAAAATGCCGGAACTCGTTTCTATGTTCAACGGTATGGGTGGTGCCTGCGCCGCATTGATCGGCCTGATGGAATACGAACACAATCCGGGCAGCACCGGCGCACTGGTCGCGATCATTGCGGGAATGGTTATCGGATCTATTTCATTCTCCGGTTCAATCATCGCATACCTGAAACTGAATGGCACGATGAATAAACCAATTCGTCTGCCGGCTTACAACATTATCAATACCGCTGTAATGATCGGCGTAGTTGCCTTTGCTTCATGGATGGTATATGCAACGTCTGCAACCGGTGGCTCATTGTGGAGTACAGGTACAGATGGACATGCCGTGATCAGCGAAGGCGCGACGATGATGTTGTACCTGCTTTTCGCCGCTGCGTTGGTGTATGGTGTTCTTTTCGCCATTCCGATCGGTGGTGCAGATATGCCGGTAGTTATTTCATTGCTCAACTCATTCACCGGTCTTGCTGCGGCATTCGGTGGATTCCTCTATGACAATTACGTTATGTTGACCGGCGGTATTCTCGTTGGTTCAGCAGGAACATTGCTCACGCTCGAAATGTGTAAAGCGATGAACCGTCCGTTGAGTAATGTGATCTTCGGTGCTTTTGGTGGTGGCGGAGCAACTGCTGCTGCGGGTGATGACACGAAAGGTTCAATCAAAGACGTATCGGTGAGCGATCTCGCGGTGATGATGAATTACTCGAAGAAAGTGGTGATTGTTCCTGGTTACGGTCTTGCTGTTGCACAGGCGCAGCACGTGATCCACGAACTCGAAATGATTCTCGAAGAGCGTGGAGTGGAAGTGAAGTATGCGATTCACCCGGTTGCGGGACGTATGCCGGGACACATGAACGTATTGCTTGCGGAATCAAACGTAGCGTATGAAAAGCTCGTAGAGATGGATGATATCAATCCGGAGTTTGAGCAAACAGACGTTGTACTGATCGTGGGTGCAAACGACGTTGTGAATCCTGCAGCGAAAACAGATCCGTCTTCACCAATTTACGGAATGCCGATCCTCGAAGTGGACCGCGCGAAAAACGTGATCGTGAATAAACGTTCCATGAATGCCGGTTACGCCGGAATCGATAATCTTTTGTTCTACGATCCGAAATGTTCGATGTTCTTTGGTGATGCGAAAAAGGCGTTGACGGAGCTGGTTGCGGAATTGAAGACGATGGAGTAGGGTTTCGTGTTGGGTTCAACACTTTCAAGGTCTTTAAGACCTTGAAGGTCTGGCGGAATTTCGCAAAACAAAAATAATTTGGAAACAAACTAAAAATTTTAGTTTCCGCCATTCGACCAACCTATACCCGTTTGATCAATCTCCGTGCCCACTATCCTTTCTGGATCCTGCTCCTGATTCTCATTCTCCAGCGGATTGTTGTTCTCTTTGTCTTTAATGCAAACTACACCGACAACGATCAAACCCTCATCTGGTTAATCGCCAAAGATTATTCCGAAGGAAATTTTCATCAACCGTTCATGTACGGGCAGGATTACAATTACATGGTCGAAGCTTTGCTTGCGGTTCCGTTGCTCTGGTGCAAAGTTCCGGTTGAGTATGCGCTGCCAATAGTCGCTAACCTCCTCGCAATTGCTCCGTTCGCCAGTTTTGCTTTCTGGTTCAAACGCAAAGAAAGAAATGTCGCCGCCATGCTTATGCTGGCAATTCCTTTGTTACTACCCATCAGTTATTCGTTGATCACTTCGTTGCCGCGTGGATTTATTAATGGTCTTGCATTCTTTGCTTTCTGGCCGTGGATCGAAAACATCAGAAAGGTGCGGCTGCGTTATGCACTGTATGGATTTATTCTCACTGCCGGATTCGTTACAAACGCGAACGTAATTTTTATAGCAGTATTCCTGGGCGGGCTTGCATTTTTTCAGACCGAAAAGAAGATGCAGTTCATCCTGTTCATCCTCGTTGGCGCCAGCATTCCGGCGCTGTTGCATCTTTTTGCGAAAGTCTGGATCAGCAATCACCT
>DATHKF010000698.1:0-8046 GCA_035489505.1 Bacteroidia bacterium
CGTTGGATATATCGTTGTGCCTTCCAGTTTTTTTCCCTGTTTCGTTTCATCATCATCAATGAAAGCCGTTACACGGAAATTAGAACCGGCATCGCGGTCAAGAGTCCGTTTCGTGATCAGTCCTGATTCACCCGCTCCGTAAATAATGACATTCTTTTTCTCGCTGCTCGGATTGCGTATTTCCGTCCACAGCGCTTTGTAGATCAAACGTGAGCTGATCAGTCCGAACGTGGTGGAGAGAAATTCGATGAGGATGATCGAATGCGGAATGTAATACACGCCATTCACAAAACGGTATGTAATCTGGTTGAACGCGTAAAAGAAAACCGTGCCTGCAATAATGGTGAGGAGAATCCGCATGGCGTCGCGTTGCGACATATACCGCACAATAGCCCAGGGAATTCTCGCCACCAGGAAACTGATTGCACGAACACCGATCACCACGGGAATCACCACTTTGAACGTAACAATTTCTGAAGCAGGAATCGAGAAATCGAACCGCAGGAGGTACGACATCACCAGCGCAATGAAAACAATGGCAATGTCAATGGATAGGATGATCCAGCGTGGGGTATAGCCTTCCGCGAGTTTTAGCACAGGCGTAAAGATAGTAAATCAGTGCGCAGTTAGGCCAGTGCGCAGTACACAGTGATCAGTGCGCAGTGGTTCGGTTTCGACTGCGCACTGCGTACTGACCCACTGCGCACTGAGTGTCGTTTTACTATCTTTACGTTTCTATGCCAGTTTCCCTAATCACCGGCGGTGCCGGCTTCATCGGTGCACATGTTGTTGCTGAACTTGTACGGCAAGGCCACAAAGTGGTTGTGCTGGACGATCTGTCCGGTGGGTTTGCGGAGAATGTTCATTCAGGTGCGGAATTCGTGCAGGGGTCGGTTACGGATCATGCATTGATTGACGGGCTTTTCGAAAAGCATATGTTCGATTACGTGTACCATCTCGCTGCTTATGCTGCGGAAGGACTGAGCCATTTTATCAAGCGGTTCAATTACACGAACAATCTCATCGGCAGTGTAAACCTCATCAACGCAGCGGTGAAGTACAAAACGAAGTGTTTTGTGTTTACCTCTTCCATCGCGGTATATGGCGCGTTGAAACCTCCGATGCGGGAAGACATGATTCCCGTTCCGGAAGATCCGTACGGAATTGCAAAGCTCACTGTGGAGCAGGAACTGCGCGTGACGCACGAAATGTTTGGATTGAATTACGTGGTGTTCCGTCCGCACAATGTGTACGGCGAATACCAGAACATCGGAGACCGTTACCGCAATGTGGTTGGCATTTTCATGAACCAGCTCATGCAGGGAAAACCGCTGACTGTTTTCGGTGATGGATCACAAACGCGTGCATTCAGTTACATCGGCGATATTGTTCCGGCCATTGTGAATTCTGCGTTTACTCCTGCAGCGTACAACCAGGTTTTCAATATTGGCGCCGATCAAAAATATTCCGTGAATGATCTCGCTTCACTCACTATGAAAGCGATGAGCATCACCGGAGAAGTCCGTCATCTGGATGCACGGAACGAAGTCGTTCACGCACACGCCGATCATTCCAAAGTGAAAAAAATACTCGGCGACCATCCGCTGACTTCGCTCGAAGATGGATTACAACGCATGGCGAACTGGGCGAAGAAAGCCGGGGTCCGCAAGAGCCAGCGTTTCAGCGAAATTGAAATTCACGAAAAACTTCCACCCGTGTGGCTGGAAGAATAGACGCGCATGAAGAGAAAGAAAATTCTTTTTGTCGCCGCACACCGTCCTGACCGTTCACCGAGTCAGCGTTTTCGTTTTGAACAGTATCTCGCGTACTTGCAGGAGAACGGTTTTGACTACGATTATTCCACACTCATTTCCGCCAGGGAAGACAAGAAATTTTATTCTCCCGGAAAACTCCGCACGAAGCTGTTCATCCTGCTCAAAAGCTGGTGGAAACGAAAAAAAGATACGTGGAGAAGTTCGCACTACGACATTATTTTCGTGCAGCGTGAAGCATTCATGACCGGCTCAACGCGTTTTGAAAAAAAGTTTGCAAAGTCAGGGGCCAAACTTATTTTCGATTTCGACGACGCTATCTGGAACCTGGATATATCGGAAGGGAACAAACGTTTTGGTTGGCTCAAGAATCCCGGTAAAACGGCTGAGCTGATTGCAATGAGTGATCTCGTGATTGCGGGCAATAAATACCTCGCCGATTACGCGCTTCGTCACAACAAAAACGTCGTGATCATTCCCACGACCATTGACATGAAGAAATATGATCCGGTTGTACATTCCAACCTGGACGGGAAAATATGCATTGGCTGGAGTGGAAGCCATACCACCATCAAGCACTTCGAATTCGCACTGCCTTTTCTTCGCGTGCTGAAGAAAAAGTACGGCGATAAGCTCGAGATCAAAGTGGTCGGGGACAACTCATACGCCAATGAAGAGTTGGGCATCCGCGGAATCACCTGGAGCAGTCGGGATGAAATCAAAGTTCTTTCTTCATTCGACATCGGTATTATGCCGTTGCCCGATGACGAATGGGCCAAGGGCAAATGCGGACTCAAAGGTTTGCAGTATATGGCGCTCGGAATTCCCACGATCATGTCGCCCGTAGGTGTGAATACGGAGATCATTACGCATGGCGAAAACGGTATGCTTGCCACAACGACGGAAGAGTGGGTCGAAAAAATTGAGGAACTGATTGCTTCAGCGGAGCTGCGTGTCCGGATCGGGCAGAAGGCGCGTGAAACTGTGGAGCAGAATTACTCCGCAGATGTGTGGAAACAGCGTTATCTCAAACTGTTTGATGAGGTGTTATCCCGGTAATTTTCTCTGCGCTTTTCGGAGCCTGTCCTGAAGAATTGAAGGAGGTCATTGCGACCGGGACTCATTTAATGTTAAATTTGTGTTCCTATAAAATCAGACATGGAAGCAACAGAAACACTCCGTAACACAGCCCTTTCCCAGAAGCATATTTCCCTCGGCGCAAAAATGGTCCCTTTCGCAGGATACAACATGCCGGTTTCTTATGCAGGCCTCAATGAAGAACATCTGACCGTACGCAACAGCGTGGGTGTATTCGATGTTTCGCACATGGGAGAATTTATCCTGAAAGGGGATAAGGTGCTCGACCTGTTGCAGTATGTGACTTCGAACGACGTGTCGCAATTGTACGACGGGCGTGTGCAGTACTCCTGCCTGCCGAACGGAAAAGGTGGAATCGTCGATGATCTTCTCGTGTACCGTATTGATGAGAAAACATATCTCCTTGTAGTTAACGCTTCGAACATTGAGAAGGACTGGAACTGGATCAGTAGTCACAACACGTTCGGTGTGGATATGAAAAATATTTCTGACCGCACGTCTTTGCTTGCTGTACAAGGACCGAAGGCAATGGATGCGCTGCAGAAACTGACGGAGATGAAACTCGCAGACATTCCGTACTATCATTTCATCAAAGGAAAATTTGCGGGCAAAGAAAATATTGTGGTGTCGAATACGGGTTATACCGGCGCTGGTGGTTTCGAAATTTATTTCGACAACGATCTTGCTGAGGATATCTGGAATGCAATTTTCGAAGCAGGCGCGGAATTCGGGATCAAACCGATCGGGCTTGGAGCGCGTGACACATTGCGCCTCGAAATGGGATTCTGCCTGTATGGAAATGACATTGATGACACGACAAATCCGATTGAGGCCGGTCTCGGATGGATCACAAAATTCAACAAGGATTTTATCGACAAGAATTTCCTGCTCGAACAAAAAGAAAAAGGAACTGCGCGGAAACTCGTTGGTTTCGAAATGATCGATCGCGGTATTCCCCGTCACGATTATGAAATCGTGGACGCATCCGGAAACACGATTGGAAAAGTGACTTCAGGCACACAATCGCCTTCCTTGCAGAAAGCAATCGGAATGGGTTACGTGAAGACCGAATTTGCAAAAAGCGGTACTGAAATTTTTGTGAAGATCCGGGACAAGGCAATCAAGGCGCAGGTGGTGAAGATTCCTTTTCTCAAGAAATAGTTTCGATGTCGGAATCCAAAGGAGTAAAAGTTGATGCCTGTTTTTCACCTGCGCTGTACCACGTGTACAAGGATGAGGAAAGCATCGTTGTAATTATCGATGTGTTGCGCGCGACTTCTGCTATTTGTACTGCGTTTCATCACGGCGCAGAAAAAATTATTCCGGTGGCCACTGTGGATGAAGCACGGAAGTACAAAGAATCCGGAATGCTTGCCGGCGCCGAGCGTGATGCCATGAAGATTGACGGGTTTGATTTTGGAAATTCGCCGTTCGATTACATGGGCCCGGAAATCAAAGGGAAGACCATTGCATTAACGACCACGAACGGAACACAGGCGATTGATGTTTCAAAGGACGCCTACCAGGTTGTGGTTGGCGCTTTCACCAATATTTCAGCGCTGTGCGACTGGCTTGTGTCGCAGAACCGGAATGTTTTGCTGCTCTGTTCGGGATGGAAAAACCGTTTCAACCTTGAAGACTCGTTATTTGCAGGAGCGGTCACGCATGAACTTGTTAAACGCAACCCGGCCATTCTCCTGGGTGACGGTTGTCTCGCACTCAAATATCTTTTCCAGATCGCCGAAAAAACACCGGCGCGTTTCCTGGCAAAAGCTTCGCACAAACAACGCCTCTGGAAACTGGGACTCAAGGATGATATCCGGTATTGTCTTCAGACGGACATGACGGATGTGATTCCAGTGCTGGAGAACGGGGCGCTGGTCAAGATGGAGAAATAGAGGCAGGGCTTTTGTAATTTCACCACGGAGGCACGGCGACACAGCGAAGATTCGCAGCGCTCAATAAAATTTTACCACAGAGGATCACAGAGGTATTTCACAGAGCTTCACTGAGCCACGCATACACGGCGCTCCGTTCGCTATGCTGCCCTAAGCAATGGTTGAGTAACACTCCGTGTCGCCGTGCCTCCGTGGTAAAAAATACCCGGTTTCATCTCGCCGTGCCGCATTTAACCGAAACGTTACACCAGACAAGAAGATTTGCAGTAAATTGTACCATGAAATATTTCCTGCGTACCATCCTTGTTGGAATACTCATTTCTCCGTTTGTGTTGCTCATGCTTCCCAAAGAAGAAGCACACTCGTGGGGATTTTATGGTCACCGGAGAATTAACCGCATGGCGGTATTTACGCTTCCACCTGAGATGCTCGGATTTTACAAGAAACATATTGAGTACATCACGGAACACGCTGTTGATCCGGATAAACGCCGGAACGCCATTGCAGAAGAAGCGCCGCGACATTACATCGACATTGATCATTACGGTCCAACTGCATTCGACAGCATGCCGCGTTTCTGGAAAATGGCGGTGGCGAAATACTCTGAAGACACGCTCAATGCATACGGAATTGTTCCGTGGTGGATCGACGTGATGGTTTACCGGCTCACCGAAGCTTTTCGTGAAGGAAACGTGGATAAAATCCTGAAGTACTCCGCTGATCTTGGACATTACGTTGGCGATGCGCACGTGCCGTTGCATACCACGGAAAATTACAATGGACAGTTGACCAACCAGCACGGCATTCACGGTTTCTGGGAATCGCGTATACCGGAATTGTATGGCGAACAGTACGACTATTTTGTGGGCCGCGCGTTTTACGTGGAGTCGGTGATTAATACTTCGTGGGAAGTTGTACGTGCAAGTCATCTGCAGGTTGATTCTGTTTTGAAACTGGAAGCTGCATTGAACGCTACTACACCTCCCGACCGTAAATACGGATTTGAACAGCGCGGAAATGCCACTGTGAAAACATACAGCGAAGAATACACGCGCGCGTACAGTACGGCATTAAACGGAATGGTTGAACGCCGGATGCGCGCTTCGATCCTGATGGTTGGAAGTTTGTGGTATACAGCGTGGGTCAATGCTGGTCAACCGGACCTCGCGAAACTGGAAACTAAAGAAGTCAGCGATTCTGCAAAAGCTGCGCAGGAGCAGGAGGAGTATTTGTGGAAGAATGGGAAAGTGAAGGATGCGAAGGGACACGACGATTAAGATCAGTGCGCAGTGTTCGCGGCGGCGGTGTTCCTATAACGTTTCCGGATTCTGAAAACGCATGTACTGCGCACTAATTCTACTGCGCACTGCGCACTGCGTACTGCTTTTACTGCGCACTATTTCTTTTCCGCTCCCCACGTCTTATACTGCGCCTGCTGTTCCGGTTGAAACGGCGCTGGTCTTCTTAGCGGTTCAACTTCTTTCAATGTAGCGTGAAGTTCGGCAGGCAATTGCTGGTACAATTGCGTCCCCTTGGTTTTCCACGCGATCATTTCATCGCTCACGTCTTTCACAATTTTCCCCGGGTTGCCCACAACAATCTTGCGACTGGGAATTACGGTATCGGCTGCAATGAAAGTTAATGCGCCTACGATGCACTCATCGCCAAGTATAACGTTATCCATGATCACGGCGTTCATTCCAACCAGGCAATTTCTTCCCACGGTGGCGCCATGTATAATCGCTCCATGACCGATGTGCGCACCTTCGTGCAGTGTTATGGTTACTCCGGGAAACATGTGCACCGTACAATTCTCCTGCACGTTGCATCCGTCTTCGATGATTATTTTTCCCCAGTCGCCACGGATGGCAGCACCCGGTCCGACGTAAACATTTTTTCCGATTTCCACATTGCCCGTTACAGCAGCCAGCGGATGCACGAAAGAAGATTCGTGTACTACGGGACGGTATCCATTGAATTCGTAGATCATGCTGCAAGGTACGAACTAGGTTAGAAATGTCCTTACGGATACCGCGGCCTGTATAACACGTGAATCTCACGGAGTCGCAGGTTATCTAAGCTGCATCTTTGAACAAATGTTCAACGGTGTATTCCACACCAAACTCCTGAAGCATCTCTATAAATTCCCGGTTGAATTTTTTCACGGCGTGATGTTCTTTCTGATTGAGAATATAATTCACCACTGTTTTTACTTGCGATTCGGCATAGGAGAAAGAGCCATATCCTTCCTGCCACTGAAATTTGTGTTGAATAAATCCTCTTTGGTTAATGAAATTCGTAGATGCTTTTTTGATTTCCCGCACTAAAGCGGAAAGCGCTTCTACTGGCCGGAGTCCAATGAAAATATGGATGTGATCGGGCATTCCGTTTATCGCCAGAAGTTTGTGTCCCTTAGCGGTAACTATTCCCGTGATGTACTTGTAGAGTTCTTCTTCCCAATCAGCGTGAATAAGTGCGTTCCGGTACTTTACCGCGAAGACAACATGAATTTGAATTTTGCTATACGAGTCAGCCATAAAATAAAAATGATAAAATGTGAAACAATAAAAATGGATTCTGAAAAATCTGCTGCGAATTTGCAGACAAAAAGTAATCCGCGCTTAAAAAACTAAAAAAATTAGCCAGGGTCGATGGACATGCGACTCCTTCGGAGTCGGGATGCTCATCCCTTTCACTTCGTTCAAGGGACATGCGACTCCTGCGGAGTCGGGTCGCTATTGTCTAAAAATCTATGTGAATAGTCACTCCTCCGGAGTCGGTGAATCGCTATCGTCTAAAAAAATCTATGCTGATCATGACTCCGGAGGAGTCGCATGTCCCTACGCGAAGCTTAAATCAGGTGATATGCTCGTTACCCGGCATCTGCTCTTTCGCAACATCCTCCAACCAGTACAACACCGCCGCTTTGTGCCTGCACATCTGGTTGCGCTGATCACCACACGTGCAAAAATCATCCGTGAAAGTTCCGTTTTCATCAATGGAGTAAGAAACCGCGTACGAAGAAACTTCGTTCACCACAGCTTCAAAATATCCCGGCATAATTTCTTTCGGAGATTTCACCCAGCCCTTCTGAAAATAAAACCATCCGCGTTCGAGGATCGTTTCATCCACTTCATCCCTGAAATTCTCCAGGGTCAACGGTACTTCATTCATAAGATCAGTAGCGAATGCCGATTACACAAATATCATCGACCTGCTCGTGCTGGCCTTTCCAGGAATTGAACGCTGATTCAATGTGACGTTCCTGTTCGTTGAAT
>DATHKF010000699.1:0-6275 GCA_035489505.1 Bacteroidia bacterium
TGGCAACGCTGGTCGGAACCTTCCAGAGCATGTCAGTAGAATACCGCGCAAAACCTCCACCCACGTGATCGTAAATTCCGCCCATCGCAATTTTATCCAGCGTGAGTGAAACATGTGCGAATGCACTTTCGTTTTTTGAAAGATGGTAATACCTCAGCAGGAATAAATAGTTGTTCGGCAATGGAAATTTCGGTGCACGGTTGGGCCCGCCTTCGCTGCTATCGATACGCTCCGACCAGCGTTGCCACGAACCCTCGGGCAGCGTTGGAAGTATATTCGTGTCGGTAAAATCGGGTACAACTTTTTCGAGCTGCTTGACACCTTCGGTGAGTTCATGCGCGTACTGCAGGCATTTCTCCGGTTCATTTTTCCACAAGTCGGCGAGATTGATGAGCGCCGAAATCCATTTTTCCTTCGGGAAATATGTTCCGCCGTACAACGGACGACCATCGGGAAGCGTGAAGCAGTTCAACGGCCATCCACCCTGCCCCGTCATGATTTGTACCGCCGACATGTACACCTGGTCAATATCCGGACGTTCTTCCCGGTCCACCTTGATGGAAACGAAAAGATCGTTCATGATCCGCGCTACTTTTTCGTCTTCGAACGACTGGTGTTCCATCACGTGGCACCAGTGACAAGCGGAGTAGCCGACACTTACGATCACCATTTTATTTTCGGTGCGCGCTTTTTCAAAAGCCTCTTCTCCCCACGGAAACCAGTCGACCGGGTTGTAGGCATGCTGGAGGAGGTATGGACTCGATTCTTTAAGCAGGCGATTGGCGTTCGCACCCGCATTTTCTTCCTTCATTTTCATGGGTGCAAAGGTAGCTAAAGCGCACGAAAGACGGTATACCAGCCCGGTTTTAGTCAAATTTAAAATAGTACAAATCTGGTATCTAACTACCATATTTGTACCATATATACTGGGATTATTTAGAAATAAGGCATGTTTATTGAGTAATAATAGTACAAATATGGTAATTGATTACTATATTTGTACCAATAGACAGCACAACTCATGATCTCTCGAATTGCAGAAAAACTGATCCGATCCCATGCCCGGCAATTCCGTGCGCTTGCAGTGATTGGTCCGCGACAGAGTGGTAAAACAACGCTTGTGCGAACAGTCTTCCCCAACAAGCCCTACATTTCATTGGAAAATCCCGATGAACGTCTTTTTGCCACATCTGATCCACGGGCATTTTTGCGTCGCTTTACCCATGGAGCAATCCTTGATGAGGCTCAGCGGGTCCCCGAACTTTTCAGCTACCTGCAACAGATTCTCGATGAAACAAAAAAAACGGGATTGTTTATTCTTACAGGCAGCAACAACTTTCTTCTCCAGGAATCCATCACACAATCGCTTGCGGGGCGGATAGGGTTTATTGACCTGCTTCCGCTGAGCGCAACGGAAATCAACAGCATTACCAGCATAGAACATACAAGCGGAGATATTATCCTCAAGGGATGTTATCCTGAACTGTACGATAAAAAGATCAGGGCGGGCGTATGGTATCCGTCGTATATAAGAACCTATGTTGAACGGGACGTGAAACTTCTGCGCAATATTGACAACACACTCCTGTTCAACCGTTTTCTCCAACTCTGTGCGGGGCGCATCGGGCAACAGCTTTCCGTGAGTGCGCTCAGCAATGAATGCGGTATTGACGTAAAAACAGTAAACGCCTGGCTGGGAGTCCTGCAAAGCAGTTACATCATTCATCTCGTGCAGCCGCATCATCGCAATTTCAATAAGCGCGTTGTCAAAACACCTAAGCTTTATTTCATCGACACCGGGCTGGCCTGTTCTTTACTGGGCATACGGGAAACCCGTGAGCTGGAGAATTCTCACTTCAAAGGAGCTTTGTTCGAAAATCTTGTGGTGATGGAACTGCAGAAAAATATACTGAACCACGGATCTGCATCGCGATTGTATTTCTGGCGCGACAATAAGGGCGTAGAAATTGATGTGCTGATCGACACCGGAAAAAAACTGATCCCGGTTGAAATAAAATCAGCACAAACAGTCCAGGAAAGTCAGTTGAAATCGCTTCTGCAATGGAGCAAATTCAGCGGGATCACCGGCGGGTATCTCTTCTATGACGGACAAATGGAACTGACCACTTCAACCCGGGTTAAAGTGAGCAACTGGCGAAAGGCCGGAGAACTTAAGCTCTGAAATGTTTCGTACCGGTTGTACGGATTTTTCCTCGCAGGGAAAATGATCGCTATTTCCTGATCACCCTCTTCTTCTTCTCCGGTTTCTCGGTCAACTGGGGCAAAGCGCTTAATCCTGCTTTCAGCTTTTCGAATTCCTTCACCAAGGTTTCAATACTCCTGCTGAGATTCTGCACTTCGTCCTTCGTGGCATAACCATAAGGGTTCTGAGTCTCCATGAGCTGCGGCGGACGCGGGTCCTCGAAAAATTCACAGATGTTCACTTCCAGGATCTCCGCAATCCGGAATAACCGGCTCAGGTTCGCATCGGTTTCACCACGTTCAATTTTAGCGTAGGCCCCGGTGGTCATACCCATATCCTCAGCAACATTGGCCTGGCTGTAATTCTTAATAACCCGGATTCTTCTGATCCGGTCTCCGACTTTCTTATTCACGGCTCAAATTTCCAAATCCTGAATCGGACAAAACATCCCTCATGGGGCGCTTTTTGTCATTTTCAGACATTTTTATATACTTATGGTATATTTGACGTCAATTCGAATTTGTGCCAACACTCCATTGGATCGGAAAAGAGAAGGTCATCAACCATCACATGGCTGTGCCTTTCCGTGTCCTGGAGCACCAATACGGATTTACCGGGCAGGGAGAACAGCGTGAACCAACAACAAGTGGAAACAAGATCATTCACGGCGATAATCTCGAAGCGCTGAAAGCTTTGCTTCCGCAGTACGAAGGGCAGATCAAGTGCATTTACATTGACCCTCCGTACAATACCGGGAAAGAAAGCTGGAGATACAACGACAACGTGAACGATCCGAAAATTCTTCGGTGGCTGAACGAAGTGGTTGGAAAAGAAGGAGAAGACCTGACGCGCCACGACAAATGGCTGTGCATGATGTACCCGCGTCTCAAACTCATGCACAAGCTGCTTTCCCTGCAGGGAACCATCATTGTTTCCGTCGACGATTCCGAACAGGCTTCGGTGAAGCTGGTACTCGATGAAATATTCGGAAGACAGAATGCGCTGCTGCAAGGTGTGGTGAATAAAGCAAGTGAGATTGCATCGGCATACACCGTTTCGAAGCACGAACACTTCCTGATCTACACACGCTCGCAGGAGCATTTTTCGCTGAACATTGGCGGGAAGTTTACTTTATCGCGCGGCACTGTGGGCAATGAAAAACAAACCATGCCCGTAATTACGTTCCCGGCGGGATTACCGGTGCGCAATCTCGCAGACGGTGTATACGACAGTTCCCGGAAAATAGAAGGCAGCAGTGAGAACATTGAAAACCTGGATCCGCTTATCGTCAAAAAAGGAAAGCTCGGTGCAAGTATTCGCATGAAAGCCAAATGGAGAAGCTCCAACGACATGCGGAACTTTTTCAAAAATGAATGTCGCCCTACCCCGGCCAAAATAAACGGCATCATTGAAGAAATTTACATTGATGGCGACCGCTTCATGCCGTTCATTAAAAAGAACACATCGCAAAAAGTAAGTTCCCTTTTCCTTGGGAACCGCAGGGGAAGTCTTGACCTCGAAAACCTGGGGTTGAAAGGGCAATTCGAAAATCCAAAAGCCCTGCCTTTCCTCGAATACCTGCTGGAAATTCTCACGGGCGAAGACGATATTGTTCTCGACTCTTTTGCCGGATCAGGAACTACCGCACATGCTGTACTCAATCTCAATCTGAGTAACAACCTCAACCGGCGTTTCATTCTCATTGAGCTGGGCGATTATGCCAACACATTAACAGCAGAACGCATCAAACGGGTAATCCAAAAAAACTTCACCGCCTCTGAAGGAAGCTGCGGCTTCGATTACTACGAACTGGGTGAACCCATTTTCACTCCCGATTCTGAACTCAATGAACTCGCCGGCCGTTTCAATATCCGCAGTTACGTGTGGTATACCGAAACAAAACAACCTTACACGCATCCTGCATCACACAACGAATACCTGCTCGGCACATATAACGGCACCGTTTATTATTTCGTTTACGATGAAGACGGGACCACCACGCTGGATTACGCCTTTCTCGCAACCATGGATGCCGGTTTCAAAGGAGACCAGTATGTGATCTACGCCGACAACTGCCTGCTTCCGGTGGAATTCATGCAGAAGAAAAATATCGTCTTCAAAAAAATACCGCGCGATATAACAAAGTTCTGATCATGGAATTAAAACCGTATCAACAAAAAGTCCTGAATGAACTTGACGAGTACCTCGGGTACGTGCGCACCGAAGGCAGGTACGATAAAGCCTTTGATAAATACTGGGAAGACAAGCTGGGCCCTTACAACCCGCTTGAAGGAAAAGGCATGGAGCCTTACAAGAATGATGTTCCGCGTGCGCCACATGTGTGCATCAAAGTTCCTACTGCAGGAGGAAAAACGTTTATCGCATCCAACGCCATTGAGATCATCTACCGGTATTACCGCGAAGAAATTTCAAAAACCGTTGTGTGGCTGGTTCCTTCGGTGACCATACTGGAACAAACCATCGGTAATCTTTCCGATCCAACGCATCCTTATCGGCAACGTATAAATACACACTTCAACAGCCGCGTGGAAGTTTACCGGAAAGACGACCTGCTGAACGGAACCGGGTTCAACGCCACTTCTGTGCAGGAGCAGTTGAGCATACTCGTACTCAGCTTCGATTCATTACGAAGTAAAAAGAAAGAAGACCGGAAATTTTACCAGGAGAACGGGCAGCTTGCCTCGTTCAGCGGAATGAACGAAGACCTGAGCCACGTGCTGGAAGGCACCGACGAAACCGCATTGATCAATGTGATCCGGAAATTAAAACCGGTGGTGATCGTAGACGAAGCGCATGGTGCAGTAAGCGACCTGAGCGTGGAAATGCTACGGAACCTGAATCCATCTTTTGTGCTCGACCTTACCGCAACACCGCGGGAAACCAGCAACATCATCAGCTTTGTGAATGCGATGGAACTGAAAAAAGAAAACATGGTGAAGCTCCCGGTGATCGTTTACAATCACAAAGACCGGAACGGTGTTATTGAAAGCGCCATCAATCTCCAGCGAAAACTGGAAAAAGCCGCCAAAGAGGAAGAGCTCAACGGTGGACGGTACATCCGCCCGATCGTGCTTTTCCAGGCGCAGTCGAAAACCGCCGAAGACAATACGACTTTTGAAAAGATCAAACAGATCCTGCTCGCACTGAAAATTCCGGAAGCGGAGATCAGGATCAAGACGGCAGACATCAACGAGATCAAAGATGTTGATCTCATGTCGCCGGAATGTCCCGTGCGTTACATCATCACCGTGAACGCGCTGAAAGAAGGATGGGATTGCCCGTTTGCTTATATCCTCGCATCGCTGGCAGATAAATCCTCAGCGATTGACGTAGAGCAGATTCTTGGTCGCGTGTTGCGTCAGCCATACGTGAAGCAACACAAATTCGATCTGCTCAATTGTTCGTTTGTCTTAACCGCTTCGGCGAAATTCATGGACACGCTGGAGAACATTGTGCGCGGATTGAACAAAGCCGGTTTCAGCAAACACGATTACAAGATCGCTGCCGATGAAACTGCTTCCACGGAAACGAAGCAGGGAACTTCGCCTGCGATCCAGTTAACTACCGGAACAGAAGCACCACTGGAAGATATCGGGGAAGAAGTTAAACCGGAACAGATCTCCGTTGCAATTGATGAATCAACTCCGGCCACCGAAGCCACACGGGCCATTGAAGAACAGGCCACGCAGGCCAACCGCGAGATGATAGACATGCTGGAAAAACGTGGCAATGATGTTTTGCTTACAGTTGCCGTTGAAATTCAAAACAAAGTGAAGACATATGCCATGAAAGAGCTGTTTGCTGAAAAAGCAAAAGCCATTCAGCTTCCCATGTTTTTCATGAAGGTTCCTGCCGGTGGTTTTCTTTTGGACGACGAATATGTTCCGTTCGACAAAGACAGCCTGCTCAGGGATTTCAAGCTGAGCCAGCAGGACAGCACCATTGATTTCGACAGTGCGGAAGCAAACCTCTACAAAGTTGACCTGGAAAAAACAAAGGGCGACGACAGCACACCCACGTTCAGCCAGCTGGAAGATTCGGTGAAGAAACC
>DATHKF010000700.1:0-3325 GCA_035489505.1 Bacteroidia bacterium
TAAATGCAGAAGCAAAACAAGAGACTAGTATCTCAGTTTGGCTATCGGGTTTCTGAAAACCGCTTAAGCGGTTGAGTGTATCTCACCCATCTATTGCCGGGGGCTTAAGCCCCCGGCAATGTGCAGCCTTTGCTCCCCCAACCGCTTAAGCGGTTTTCAGAAGTTCATAACAGACACTACTCCTGCTGCTCTTTTTCGATGAGCGAAGTGCTCCGTGTATCCCGCATAAACAAGTACACGAGAAGCGATATGAAAATACATCCGGACACGTACCAGTAATATCCTGACTCGATTCCTGCTTCCTTAAATTTCAAAGCAACAACTTCCGCCGTTCCGCCAAAAATAGCGACCGTGATTGCGTATGGAAACCCAACGCCCAACGCACGGATCTCTGCTGGAAAAAGTTCTGCTTTCACCACCGCATTAATGGATGTATAGCCACTGACAATGACGAGTGCAATGATCATCAGCATAAATGCTTCCCATTGTCCTTCGGCATGACTGAGCATGGTCAACAAGGGCACTGTTCCAATGGTTCCAAGCACGCCGAAGCCAATCAGCAAAGGACGCCGGCCAATCTTGTCGGAGAGAATTCCAAACAACGGTTGAAGACAAGCGTAAATCAGCAAAGACAAAAAGGTGATCATCGTTGATTCATCGCGTGTGAGGTGAACTGTATTCACCAGGAATTTCTGCATGTACGTGGTGTACGTGTAAAAAGCGAGCGTGCCTCCCAATGTAAGTCCTACCACGATCGCCACTGCGCGTGGATGACGCATGAGTTCACGCAGCGTTCCGCTTTTCTTTTTTACCTGGCCTTTCAGGTGCTTGAACGCTTCGGTTTCGTCCATGTGACTGCGGAGATACAGTGCAGTAAGCGACAAACACGCGCCAATCACAAACGGAATTCTCCATCCCCAACTGCTCATTTCTTCGGGCGTAAGAAAAAGTTTTTGCATCATGAGCTGTACGCCAAGCGCGAGCAACTGACCACCAATAAGTGTTACGTATTGAAAGCTGGAATAAAATCCACGTCTTCCCGGGTACGCCATTTCACTGAGATAGGTTGCCGAGGTTCCATATTCTCCGCCAACACTCAGCCCTTGCAATAATCGCGCGATGAGAAGAAGTATGGGTGCAAAAATTCCGATCGACGCATAGGATGGAGTCAGCGCAATGAGCAAAGAGCCAAACGACATGAGCAGGATGGAGAAGGTCATTGCTTTCTTTCGGCCCACGCGATCTGCAAGCCGGCCAAAAAACCATCCACCGATAGGTCGCATCAGAAATCCAACGGCGAAAATTCCGGCCGTGTTCAGGAACTGTGCGGTGGGGTCACTTCCCGGAAAAAATACAGGCGCAAAATAAAGTGAGAATGCAGAATAGGCGAACCAGTCGTACCATTCCACGAGATTACCAATAGAACCGCTCACAATTGCTTTCAGGCGGGAGCGGGTTCCTTCGTGTGGGTTCATGGGGAGTAAATGTATCGAAAAATGTGCAGGGGTTTTAAAATCACCGCAGAGACGCGGAGGCGCAGAGCCTGGTAATTAACCCAAGCCAGCAATGAGCGCAGAGGCTCCGCGACCATTGCTGGCTGAATACCATTCCTCCGCGCCTCCGCGGTGAAAAATATCACGCACAAAAAACAGCGAACAGAAATTAATCTGTCCGCTGTTTTGTTCCGAAGGAAAACCCATACCGTCGCCCGGCTTTTGTGTGACGGCAACGATACAGAGAATTCCTTTATTGCCTGAATATTTTCACTGTCATTTTCGCGTCGCCCATGCGGATCTCCATCAGGTAAACACCTGCGGGAAGATTTTCAAAACTCACCTGTACAACATCATGCTGTGCTGCGTTGTGCTGCGTGCTTTCAATTAGCTTTCCGGTAACGTCGAACACTGATACAAGAAGTACTCCACCCGCAGGTGCGTTCGTGATTTCAATGTTGGCCATGTTCACTACTGGATTCGGGAACACGCTCACACTTACACCGCTGTTTGATGCAATGATTCCGGTTGGAGCAAACACAGTTACTGTATCTGTCTGTGTGCATCCCTGCGCATCCGTAGTCACTACTGTGTATGTACCGCCACCTAGATTGCTTGCGGTTTGTGTTGTTTGTCCGCCCGGCATCCACACGTAGTCATAACTTGGTGTTCCTCCTGAAGGATACACTGATGCGCTTCCATCTGTACACGCCTGGCATGTAGCCGGCAATGTGCTTGTGGTTGTAGTCAGCGGAGGTGGTTGAGTGATCTGTACCTGGTGCATAGCTGTGCATCCGTTAAAATCAGTAACAGTTACTGAGTAAGTTCCCGCACATAAGTTGTTTGCAGTTGCGGTTGTCTGGTTGCCAGCTGCCGAATCCCACGCGTACGTGTACGGTTGCGTACCTCCGCTTGGAGTTACAGTTGCAGATCCATCACAATCTCCGTTGCAGGTAACATCAGTCTGCTGGGAAGAAGGAGTAAGCACACCCGGTTCAGTGATCAGAACTGTAGCGGTTGACTGGCACGAATTGGCATCCGTCATAACTACTGTATGTGTCCCCGGACAAAGATCCTGCGGGTTCTGAATCGTTTGACCTTGTGGAGACCACGCGTACGTATACGTTGGAATTCCCAGGGTAGTCAGTGAAACAGTCCCATCGCATGCACCATTGCAGGATACGTTGGTGGAACCGGTGACAATTACTGAACACTGGCTGTATGCAGCAAAACTGCTGAGCATAAGTGCTGCAAAAAAGTAGATTTTTTTCATCGTTTAATTTTTTAGTTCAAGGGTTCAATCACACTGAGATGCACCGTGCATCCCCTTATCGTTTGTAAAGTAAACGAGGATAAAACCGTTTGAGCCGCGGAATTCGACGCTTAGACTACTAGTGTCGATCCTTAGCACGAATGCAGAAAAATTTAACGGAAGAAGAGCGGGTTCCGGACCGGGTAAATAAAATCCGGTGAACAATACATTAATGTATCGGGTGATCTTTACGGATCATAGCGAGAATTTTCTTTACCGACTCATACGTAGCATGATCGCGCACGAGATAGTAGTAAGATTCTTCGTCCGTAGTTTCCAATGCCTGGCCCGCTTTCTTTTGTCCCGAAAGAATTACGATTGATGTTTCCGGACGGGCCCTGCGGATTTTACGGATCAGTTCTGCGCCACATAGCGAATCGTTCTGTGAACACGCCATGTAATAATCCATGATGATGAGTTTCGGTTGCAGGTGCAGGTGATGCATGCAATCCTCTCCCGTGCTGAAACAATGGACCTTGTAATTGTGCAACGGGTTTTCTTTCATCATCCGGTAACCGAG
>DATHKF010000701.1:0-3984 GCA_035489505.1 Bacteroidia bacterium
GCCCGAAGCCCCGAAGAAAAAACGGAACACAACACTTATCGTTGTACTTGTGGTTGCCATACTCGCGATCCTTGCGGGAGCGGCTATACCAACGCTCACGTACATGCACGATCATAATGAAAGCGGGTTAACAACTTCGAATTTTACGTTGGCGTATGAAAATCCCACTGACAAAGAATTCGTGATCATCCTCGATGACTGGGACACGATAAAGGTTGCGCCGTACTCCGCTTCGGAGAATCTGGAGTATACCATCCGTCGCGACCAGCAAACACTTCACTGGAAAATGCTGGACGCAAGCGGAAAAACAATCGCCGATACAACCGTTGAAAAGGATGCGATAACCAGTTGGTTCTACGACAATGGCTGGGCGGATAAATACGATGAAGGAAAAATCCTCCTGAATCCATCGCGTTCGCAATTTGTCACCTATACGGTTTGGCTTCTGGAAGATGGAAAAGATTACGCGCAGGACGTTGTGATTGGCGATTCCACGTATTCTGTGGATGCCATCGTAACCACTTCGGCTTTCATTTTTGATGTCCGTACTCCCGACGAAATCACGTCGCTGGATGGATCCAATCCGTATGGCAGTCTCGAACGGAACCAGTATCTCGTCAGCGCGCGTGATTTTATGGTGTTGTATAAAAATCTTTCGGGCAACGACGGGCCCATTGCCAAATTCAGGGCGTACAAAGATCACCTCGATGAGCTGGTTGCTTTGTCGCGCGCCGAACTGCTCTCATCGTCGAACACATCGTACCAGGACGAGCAGAAGGTTGATGAGCTCGACAATCTCATTCCGTACGTTACCGCATCAACCGTACCGCGCGATTTTGTTCCGGCAATTGATTACGTGCGCGCACACACCACTTTTTTCTCTGACCTCAACTACAAGCAGTATAAAATTGTGGATGACAGCGCCGATACGGTTCTCAAAAACGCGTACGGGGTCAAACCACGCCCGGAGTCATTTCCAGCCCTGCATTACCTGAGCTTTAGCGTAGAGCGCAACGGGCTCATGGGTGATGAGGCACACCGGAAAATCGATTACGAACTGGACCGCGACGAAGAGGGCGGTGGTATTTACTAAAGCGTATAAAATGAAAAAGCCCTGCTGAAATAATCAGCAGGGCTTTTTGCTTTAGAGCTTCAGAAGAATGTTACTCTGCTACAATTTCAAACTGGAATGCAGCGAGTACTTCTTTGTGCATGCGCACTTTCGCAGTATAAGAACCGAGGGTCTTCACTGTTTCAGCAGCATCAATAGTAATGTTACGGCGATCGATATCGTATCCAAGATTACGGAGTGCATCCGCAAGCTGAACAGAAGTGATCGATCCAAAGATTTTACCGTTGTCGCCTACACGTGTAGGAACTTTGATCACGGTATCTTTCAGTTTCGCTGCCTGTTTTTCAGCTTCAGCTTTCACTTTAGCTTCTTTGTGGGCACGCTGCTTTACGTTCTCCGCATGGATTTTCTTCGCTTTTTCGTCAGCGAGAATTGCAATTCCATTTGGGATCAGATAATTGCGGCCGAATCCAGGGCGAACCTTCACGATATCGTCTTTGTATCCGAGGTTTCTTACGTCTTGTTTAAGGATAATTTGCATGTTGTGTTCCTCCGTGTTTATTTAAGCTGGTCAGCCACGTATGGCATCAAAGCAATGTGACGGGCACGTTTAACCGCAGTTCCCACTTTACGCTGGAATTTTACTGAAGTACCAGTAAGACGACGTGGAAGGAGCTTTCCTTGCTCGTTCACGAACTTCAAAAGGAAGTCAGGATCTTTGTAATCGATGTACTTAATGCCTGCTTTTTTGAAGCGGCAATATTTCTTCTTCTTCACCTCAACCGAAGGTGGGTTCAGGTAGCGAATTTCTGAGCTATTTTCTGCCATGACTTTTCGGGTTAAGATTAGTTAGTTGTTTCTGTTTTCTCTGCTTTAGCAGCAGCATCTTTCTTGGCAGCTTTCACTTTAACACGACGCTTTTCAGCGTATGCTACAGCGTGCTTGTCGAGTGCAACGGTCATGAAACGCATTACACGCTCATCGCGTTTGAATGCAAGTTCAAGGCCCGACACTGCCTGGCCGTTAGCTTTGAATTCGAAAAGATGGTAATAGCCGGTGGACTTCTTTTGGATCTGGTAAGCCAGCTTTCTCAGGCCCCAGGATTCCTCATGAACGATGTCCGCGTTAAGATCTTTAAGGATCTTACGGAACTTGCCCACCGCCTCCTTTGCCTGTTCTTCAGACAAAACGGGAGTCAAAATGAAGACGGTTTCGTAGTGATACATGATTTGTTTTGGTTTTAATAATTGTTTATCCCCTTAATTGGGACGGCAAAGATAGAAAATTATCGATTTGATTAACGCAAATGTTGTAATTACAATAGATTAGCTGCTTTTCAAATTTCTGATTTTCAGCTAGTTAATTGACGAATTAATGCAAATGAGTTAAGTCCTATTACAAATGTTGTTAAGTGTATGCGAATTCATGGGCTCAGAATCGGGCAATTTCTACCCCGAAAACTACCTTTGCTTTCAGGCGAAAGCATCCGGGTGGCGGCATTTTTTTTGACTGCCTACTGCAAGACTGCATTACTGCCTACTGTTTTATGGGATTTTGGTCAGACCTGGGCATAGGAATCAACACACACGTTAAGGCGTTTAAGTTCATCGCGAAACATAGTCTTTGGCACTACTTCATTTTTCCGGTGCTCATCCTGGCTGTTTTATGGGTGGCCGGCTTCTGGTCGATCATGGGCCTGAGCGACTGGATCGTTGAATCGGCACTCGATGCGCTCGGACTCGATGCCACGGAAGAAGGCTGGCTCGGGTGGGTTCAGGCCATCGTTACATTCCTTGTGAATATCGGTTTAAAGATCGCGTTCATTCTCTTCATGAATTCGTACCTGAAATACATCGTGCTCATTGTCTGTTCTCCTATTCTCGCGATACTTTCAGAACGCATTGATGAAATTATTTCCGGCCGTACGTACCCATTCAATTTCGGACAATTCATTAAAGACATGATGCGCGGAATCCTGGTAACGCTGCGTAACATGATGCTGGAAACACTATTTATTCTGGCTTGTTTCGTGATCGTCTGGATCCCGGTTGTTGGCCTGATCACCATTCCGATTCTCTGGTTTGTCTCCTGGTATTTCATGGGCTTCGCTATGATGGATTACACCTACGAACGCCAGAAATTTACCATCAATCAAGGTGCGCAATACACACGCCGGCACAAAGGCATTGCTATCGGAAACGGATTTATTTTTTCCATGATCCTGCTCATTCCGTTCATCGGAATTTGCATTGCTCCTATTCTCTCCGTAGTGGCAGCAACGCTGGCCGTTCTTGAAACCAACGAAGAAGAAAATAAACTTCGTGCCATGCAGATGCCCGTTCAGTCGTGATGAAAATTTCCGTTGTGTCTTATCTCAATTCCAAACCGTTCATTTACGGACTGGAAAAACTTCCTCCGAAAGATTGCGAATTGTCGCTCGATATTCCTTCGGAATGCGCCCGCAAACTGCTCAGCGGAGAGGTCGAAATTGGTCTTGTTCCGGTAGCCGTGCTGAAGAGTATGCCGCAGTATCACATCATCAGCGATTACTGCATTGGCGCCGTAGGAAAAGTGGATTCCGTGAAGCTCTATTCGGAAGTTCCCCTGGAAAAAATAGATGAGGTCCTGCTCGATTACCAATCACGAACTTCCGTCGCACTCGTAAAAATTCTCGCGAAAGAATTGTGGAAGATCAATCCGCGATGGAGCCCGGCGCAGGAAGGATTTGAAACCGAAATTTCCGGTACCAAAGCGGCAGTCATCATTGGCGACCGTACGTTTTCCCTTCCGGGTCCCAAGGACTCCTCACGGGGGAAATATTCCTACGAATACGATCTTTCCGAAGCATGGTTTACGCTCACCGGCCTGCCATTTGTGTTTGCGGTTTGGGCCAGCCGTACGAAGCCGGATCC
>DATHKF010000702.1:0-20374 GCA_035489505.1 Bacteroidia bacterium
GGGATCGCCGGTAGGACCCGTTGCTCCGGCAACACCTGCCGGACCTGTCGGGCCAGTAGGTCCTTGCGGACCGGAAGTTCCTGACGTCTCCGCATAGAGCGCGTAAGGAACGCTGAGCAATTCCGATGTGCCCATAGTTTGAAAACCGGAACCGAAATCAATTTCCTGCTCCAAATATTTATTTCCTGTCGACCATGTGATCGCAGAAAAAACGCCGGATACAACTGTGCCCTGCCCGATGCTGATCGAAAATAAACCGAAAGCATTCGTGGTTACAGCATGCGTTTCCTGGTACACAACAGGTCCTGAAGCAGAGCCGTCGTGAATGGTCGCACGAACAATCAGCGACGTGTTCATCAACGCACCTCCCGCAACGTCACGCGCGATGGCCTGGTATTTTATGCCCTGCGGTGTTTGCGCAAACAGGAATGCCGCAGTGAAAAATGTAAAACAGGTGAATAGAAATTTTTGCATTGCTATGGTGATTTTATGACTTTGAAAGGCTGAGAAAACTTACAAATGAAGCCGCAAGCACATACATGCCACTGTTGTTTGCGATGAAAATACAAGAAGGAAAATGGATGAAAGCAGGGGTCTTGCACACGAGCCAAATTTATATCTTTTTCGGTAATTGATCCAGTACGTCATCGCGGGCGAAGCGAAGCGATCCCATCTTCGAAAGCGGGATTGCTTCGCTTCGCCCGCAATGACGTAACTAACCGTATCTTTGTCCCCTAATATTCTAAAAAATGGCTTATTCAGGTCGAACCGGCGGTTCCGGAAAGAAAAAATTCGGAAAATCTTCCAGTGGTGAAGGACGGGGAGCGAAGAAATCGTTTGGTGACAAACCAGCTTTCAAGCGCCGCAGTGCAGATGGTGATGACAAACCCGCGTTCAAAAAACGTGGAGCAGATAGCGACGAAAAGTCGACTTTCAAGAAAAGAATGTACGGCGACAGAGCTACGCGGCAAGCTGCCGGCGCTTCTTCGTTCAAAAAACGCACCGGCGACGGTGATGAAAAACCTGCGTTCAAAAAACGTGGCGACGACGATCGTCCAGCATTCAAAAAACCATTTGGAGATAAGCCTGCATTCAAACGTCGCAGTTCAGATGGTGACGACAAGCCTGCATTCAAAAGACGCAGTGATGATGATCGTGCACCGTTCAAAAAATCATTCGGTGACAAGCCGGCGTTTAAACGTCGCAGTTCAGATGGTGACGACAAGCCTGCATTCAAACGTCGTAGTGATGACGATCGTCCACCGTTCAAAAAATCTTTTGGCGATAAACCTGCTTTCAAACGTCGCAGTTCAGATGGCGACGACAAGCCTGCGTTCAAAAGACGCAGTGATGATGATCGTCCCGCGTTCAAAAAACCGTTCGGAGATAAACCGGCATTCAAACGTCGCGATGACCGCGATGACAAACCTGCCTTCAAGCGCCGCGGTGATGATGACCGTCCGAAAAAACCGTTTGGCGACAAGCCATTTGGTGATAAGCCCGCTTTCAAAAAACGTGCTGCGGGCGACAAGCCCTATAGCGACAGAGGTGCAAAACCGACCTGGAAAAAAAGCGGACCATCAGATCGCAACCGCAGAAGCGGAAGCAGCGAAGAAAATGAATGGACCGTTTTCAGCACGAACGATGAAGCGCAGTCTTTCAAAGAAACAAATGCGCAGAAAGAATTACGCGGTACTTCCGCCGACGGAACGATCCGTTTGAATAAATACATTGCCAATACCGGTTTGTGTTCGCGCCGTGAAGCGGACGACATGATTGAAGCCGGTGTGATCAAGGTGAACGGCAAGATTGTGACTGAACTGGGAACGAAAATCAATCCCGGCGACGTGGTTCATTACGGCGATCAGCCTTTGAAACGCGAACAACTCGTGTACGTTCTGCTGAACAAGCCGAAAGATTACATCACCACAACGGACGATCCGCAGGAACGAAAAACAGTGCTTGATCTCGTGGCGAATGCCTGCGAAGAACGGATCTACCCGGTTGGTCGTCTCGATCGCAATACTACCGGTGTTCTCCTGTTAACTAACGACGGCGATCTCGCTGAGCGTTTGATGCACCCGAAATACAACGTGCAGAAAATTTACCAGGTGAGCCTCGATACCAATCTGCGCAAAGAAGATTTTGATAAGATCCTTGAAGGTGTAGAGCTCGAAGATGGATTTATCAAAGCCGATGAACTCAGTTTTGCGGGCGATGGCGCCGACAAAAAGGAAATCGGGATTGTGATGCATTCCGGAAGGAACCGCATTGTACGCCGGATATTCGAACAATTCGGGTACAAAGTGGTATCTCTCGACCGCGTTTCTTACGCCGGCCTGACCAAGAAAAATCTCCCGAAAGGAAGATGGCGCATGCTCGATCCGAAAGAAATTGGATTCCTGAAAATGAAGGTTGGCGGCGATAAGCAGGTAAAACCGAAGTTTAAGAAGGGAAAAAGGGATTAGGCAACTCCCGTCTTTAGCGTCATCAGTTCTCGATACACCGAAACGCTATTTTGTCGAGTGTTTCTGGCTTGTCGCTTCTCGATACGCTGCGCACTCGAAGTGACAAGCCAAAAATGTATCGAGATGGGACAAAATAGCGTTTCGGCACTCGAACTGACGGCCAAACAATTAACATTTCACGTTTAATACTTCCCGCGTTCACACACGAAAGCACTGCTTCCTGCGTTCTAATTTTACATCTGAACAATGGAAGAGCAGAAGCAAGAGGAAGTTCAGGGTAGTAAAAAACGCCGGCCCTGGTGGAAGAAGATGATCCGTTTTGTCGTGTGGACAGGCGGGATCGTCACGTTCCTCATGCTTTCCCTCGTTGTCCTCGCGTTTGTTTTTGAAGATGATATCAAGAGTTACGTCACCGACGAACTCAATACACATCTCAACACCACGATCATTGTTGCTCCTGAAAACATCAACCTCACGTTCATCAAAGATTTTCCGCAGGCTTCGGTAGAGTTTACAAACGTTACTGCCCTTGATGCAACCGCTGAAAAACGCGATACACTTTTCAGCGCCGGAGAAATTTCATTTTCGTTCAGCATCCTCGACATCTTCCGCGAGAATTACACCATCCGCAACATTTCGCTGGAAGACGGAATGGTTGATGTGCGCATCGATAAAAACGGCAACGACAATTATCACTTCCTGAAAAGCGATTCGGTTGAAACCGCCAATGATTCCGGTGAAGTTGCATTCGCACTGGAAGAAATCCGGTTTTCAAATGTCGATCTTCACTACACCGACACTCCTTCGGAAAGCGCTTACAAACTTCACGTAAACGACTTGCTTTTCACCGGCGATTTTGCCAAAGGAGAATTCGATCTCGAAAGCGAAGCCGATTTTCGCATCGACGAACTGAAGCAGAAAGATCTTTCCCTCTTCAAAGGAAATTACGGTCACCTGAATCTCGGCATGAACATCAATACGGAGACAGGCGTTTATGCAATCACAACAGGCGAGCTGAAGATTGCAGAATTCATGCTTGATCTTTCAGGCTCCGTGGAAGACCGGAAAAACAATTACCTGCTCGACGTGCTCGTGAGAGGAAAAGACGTAGACATTGCTTCCGCAATTTCTCTTGCTGGAGATTCCGTGCAGGCTGACCTCGCGGATATCGAAACAACCGGAGAGTTTTATTTCGAAGCCACGATCAAAGGGCTTTCCGGCGATACTCTCGTTCCCGATATCGAAGCAAAATTCGGTATACGGAACGGAGCAACGCTCACCCGTAAAAACAGCGGCGTGACTTTGCAGAACATCAGTCTCGTTGGACTGTACACGAACGTAGAAAAATCGCGGCTCGAAATTTCTTCGTTCAGCGCCACCACCGCCAAAAGTAAATTGTCCGGATCTTTTGTGATGCGCGGTAATGAACACCCCGATTACTCTGCCAAACTCAACGGCAACATCGATCTTTCAGAGCTTCAGAAAATTCTCAAGCTCGACACCGTTGAAGCGATGAGCGGAAAAATGGAAATTCATTTCGACGGTTCCGGTCGTCCTGCAGAAGGTGCAAAAATGACGGCAGCCGATTTTCGCAAGTTCAAAACGTCGGGTGATGTGAAACTGAATTCAGCTTCAATCCGGTTAAAAAATTCTTCGTTCGCCCCCGACAGTCTCAACGGTCAGCTTTCGTTCGATGGAAACAACGTGGGCGTGAAACAGTTTTCCGGTAAAGCAGCAGGAAGCGATTTCATCATCAGCGGTGCCATCCGTAATCTCCTCGGTTATGTGTTCACCGATGAAGAAGTGCTGAACATTGACGGAAATGTTACCTCGCGGAATCTTGACCTCAACACGTTGCTCGGCGGAGATGAAAACACGCAAAACACCGACACGTCGTACGAGCTCATTCTTCCTGCACGTTTGAAAATGCACCTGACTACAAGTGTTCGTCACATCGCATTCCGACGGTTTGAAGCAGATGCGTTCACGGGGACAATCGATCTGCGGAACAAAAAATTATACGCAAACGATTTGAGCCTGCGCACCATGGACGGGTTGATCACCGGCAGCGGAACCATCGATGGAACACGCGCAGATTCGCTGCTCATTACCTTCAACTCGAAAATTTCCCAGGTAAACATTTCCAAACTGTTTTACGTGTTTGAAAATTTCGGACAGGTTGAAGGTGAAGAAACCATCGGCGATAAAAACGTGAGCGGCATTCTCAACTCGGACGTGGTCTTTGCATCGACGTGGGACAATAAGCTCAACGTGAATGAAAACAAGATTTACACGTATGCCGATGTGCTCATCGAGAAAGGTGAGTTGAAGGATTTCAAACCGCTTGAGTCGTTGTCGCGGTTCATTAACATTGAAGAGCTGAAAGACATTAAGTTCAATTCGCTCCACAACGCGATTGAAATTAAAAACCGCGTGGTGATCATGCCGAAAATGGAAATCCAGTCTTCAGCTGTTGATCTCACCATGTCGGGCACGCACGATTTCGATAACATGATCGATTATCACTTCGTGGTTTCGCTGGATGAGATCCGCGCACGCAAAGCAAAAACGTCGAAGAAAGAAAATAACGAATTCGGTGAAGAAGAATCAGACGGAAACAAACGCTACAAATTGTACGTGTCGATGAAAGGCCCGATCGATGACCCCGCCATCCGGTATCTTGACGCGAAAGGATTTATCGAACAAAAACGCGAAGAGATTAAAGAGGAGAAACAAAACCTCAAACAGATTTTGCGCAACGAATTCGGCTGGTTCAAAAAAGATTCTACGCTGAAAGAAAAGGACGACGACGAACCGAAAGACGGGAAGAAAAAGAAAGACAAGGGCACGATCAATTTCAAAAAAGGAGATGATGAGGAAGATGCGCCGGAGGGGGATGATTTTTAGTTTCAATTTTCCCTCAATCCTTGGATCTTAGTTCGAGCCCATCCCGAAATTTAAATAACCACGGCGGCACGGCGCCGGTAAATATCACTTCGTGATATTATTACACAAACACATTTGGGGTAACACATTAAATCGCGAAGCGATTTACTCTGTCGCCGCGCCGCGCGGGTAACAGATAAGTGGTGCCCCGTGCCGCCGTGGTTTTTTTGCAGGCACAAGTCGTGATTTTCCACGACCTAAAACTCCACCCGGTAACTCAATACCGGGATCAGCGGCGCCTGGTAATCGTATTCCACCGCATTTGTTTCTGAATTGTAATATTTGTTGGATACATTCTTCCGGCTCGACACATTCTGAATGTCGAGTGAAACTGTGCTGGTCCATTTCGCGTAATTGCGTTTCAGGCTCACACGAATATCTGCACGGAAATAATCCGGCATCTTTTCAGTGAACGCATGCGTTTCATCTCGTATCGTGTAACCTTCAATCTGCGATTGTGTGATGTCAATCGGGCTGTCGTAATATCCGCCCGCGTAGATGAATTTCACGTTGAACCCGAGCACACGGCCTTTGCGTTTTTCGCTCATGGTAAATTCTTTTCCGCCGGTAAACGTCACGAGATATTTTCCGTTGAAGCGCGAATTGCGCCAGGTATTTTCCAGGGTTTTGTAATTTGAATTGAAGAGTGAAGCCGAAAGCAGGAAGTAAGAATCCTTGCTGAAAAATTTCTCCAGCGTAAGTTCAACACCGTAGTTTCTTCCCTTTCCTTTCGACACAAGACTGTCGCGCACACCATCCCAGATTTCATTCGACAACGCGTATGTGCTCGTTGGTTCCATGCCTACCGGCACGTTCATCAACCACTGATGGTACGCTTCAACCTTCGCGCGCATGTGCTGCCCGATTCCCCGATCGTATGAAAACACAAGGTGATGCGCTTTGAGCAGGTCCAGATCTTTGTTCGTGAGCGATTCTGTTCCGTCGGGCGACACTGTTTTGATGAGATATGCAGCAAGTGGTAAAACCTGGCTGTGCAATCCATAACCTACACTGAGCGATTGACCAGGAAGAAACTCCCACCGCGCCGCTGCACGCGGTTCAGCTGAGAACTTTTCATTGAGCGTGAGATAAAGCAAATGAAACCCTGCGTTCAGTGTGAGCCTTTCTGTCGGACGAAACTGCCACTGCGTGAATCCCTGGACGACCTGCGCGGTTCCTGACGCTTTCATCAGTTCTTTCGTTACCAATTCTTCGGTGTCGTAATACCGCTCGTTGAGTTTGTAACCTTGCTGATTAACGATCACTCCTGAGCGAACGAGATGGTGCGAGTTGAATTTATTGGTGATCACAGCCGAAAGCGTGAGCTTGCTCTGTACGTACGAATTGTAATATTCTTCCTGCGATGAGTAATCATTCAGCAGGTAGGTTTCTTTGAACCCGATTGCAGTGGCAGAGCCTACGGCGGCAATTTTGAAATACGTGCGGTCATTCATCGCTTTGCTCCAGGTTAATCCTGATGCACCGGTGTTCGCGAAAAATTTGCTGGAATACCTGTCGTAGTCTCCTGCCCACACCGTGGAATCTTTTTTTGCATGCTCTACTTCGCTGCTCAATCCGCCGAAACCAAAAAACGTAAACGTTCCATATTTCTCCGTAGGCAAAACAATGTTGTAAGAAAGATCCTGGAACGTGCTCACACCTCCTTCACCGAGAATACCCATCCTGCCCAGCAGACCAAGCGTGGAATACCGGTAGTTGATCAGATACGAACCTCTGTGTCGCGATGAGAAAGGACCTTCAGCCGCAGCATCCATGCCCAATACGCCCGCCTGGAAAGTGAATTCATGACGCTCATTGTTTCCGCGGCGCAAACGCAAATCGAAAACACCGGAACTTGCATTTCCATATTCTGACGCAAACGCCCCGGTAATAAAATCGGAGTTGGCCAGAAGTTGCGCACTCAAAATGGAAATCCCACCGCCCGCTGAACCGGGACTGGAAAAATGATTCGGGTTCGGAACTTCCACACCTTCGATACGCCAGAGCAACCCGTTTGGTGCATTTCCACGAATCGAGATTAAATTGTTCCCGTCGGTGACGCTCGCCACACCTGCATACGCGAGCGCCGCACGTGCCGGATCATTTACCGCTGCTGCGTACCGTTGTGTTTCTTCTACGGAAACGGTCCGCGCGCTAACGGTCGACATATCGTTCAACGGTTTTTTCTTGTCGGCAGTAATCACAACTTCTTTGTTCTCCACCACCTGCTCTTCCATCTCAATAGTCAGCACCACTTCTTTTCCTGAGCTCACCGCAACATCATTCAAAATAATTTCCTTGTAGCCGAGAAAAGTTATTTTGAACGATTGACGTCCAACCGGAACTTCTTCCAGTTTGAAATTTCCGCTGACGTCCGTTGCAGACCCTTTCGCCGGTGTTGCATTAAGCAGCTGTACAACCACGCCAATCAATGGAGACTTCACCTGCTTATCGACAACAGTTCCACGAACCGTTTGCGTCAATGATTGCGCAGGAAGTATGGAACATAACAGCAGCAGGAGAATAACAAGCAGGGCAATCTGCATGATTCGCTTGGAGAAAAAGAGTATGCGCATAGTGTTGTGATTAAAGTGTGTTTAGACCAACTCAGAATTTTAATTTGGCTTCAGCATTTTTAGAAAAAACGAAGTGATACATTGACACCGATCCACGCTTTTGCATTCCACCTGTTGTGGTAGGTTTGCGTGAAGAAATAATAGGGAGCGATGCCCGTTACCGGAACTTCATTGCCATCGGGATTAAGATCAGTCACGAAAACGTTCAATGAAGGTCCAACCGCCAGCGAAAGATTTTTGACCAGGTGCAAATCTGCGGTAATGTTGAACTTCCACAAATCGCTCAGTGATGTTGAGAATTCTCCGCGGCTGATGTGGTAGTTCACCAGGTCCACGCCGATGTCCACGCGTTTGTGAACAGGCCAGCTGGTTCCCATTCCGTAACCAAATCCCCAGACGATTTCACGTTCACGAAAATCGGTTACGAGCGAAAAAATATTGTGAAAGCGCGTACTCCCCGTACGGAATGAAAAGTTCAGGGGCGTGGTTTCGTTCCAGCCGATTTCAATTTTGTGATACCCGTGACGTGCAAAACTGAATACGCCGATCATCACGCCATCTGCACTGTCGGCGAAATTAAAAACGCCAATCTGCAAGCCTTTCAGGTTGTGCGCGTAATTCAATCCGCCGCTGATCTGCATTCCGGTAACTGTTCCGGAAGCAATATTTGCTCCGCCTGAAGCCTGGAGGCCTTGCACGTTGTGCGCATAATTCAATCCGCCCGCTGCCTGGAACTGCCCAACATCTCCGGCTGCAACATTCACCGCACCGGCCAATTGTGCGCCGTACACATTGCGGTCGGTTGCATTAATTGCACCCGCCATTTGTATGCCACGCACATTTCCGTGAACCGTATTGATGCATCCCGCGATCTGCGCACCAGTCAGCGAATCAGATGCGTGATTATTTACTCCGGCAATTTGCACACCGCTCATTGACCCTTTTCCCACGTTGAAAACACCGGCGATCTGCACTCCGCTGAATTTATCGGGTGCAATATTTCCAATGGCCGCGATCTGCGCATGCTCAGTTCCTATTCCGATCACAGTGAAATAAACCGGTGGTGCAATCACAACCGTATCCGGTGGTTGCACAATTACAATCGTGTCTCTTTGTTGCGCCGCGAGATCAGCAATGGATACACACAGGATCAGGAAGAGGAAAAGTTTTTTCATAACAGCTTTGTTTACTGTTATGACAGGAGAATGATCTCCTACCCCTACGTCTTAGAAAAAACGAAGCGAAATAACTGCGCCCACCCAGGCGATATGCATGGACCCTTCGCCGGAATTTGAATATACAGGCGCCTGGTGAAACCGCGCGAGTTCATCTTCCTGTGCACCGGTAATGTAATAGTTGAGAACCGGTCCTGCAGCAATGGCAAACGGACGTGCGGGACGCCATTCTGCTGTGAGCGCGAGTTGCGCCCACTCGCTGGTGTACGCCGAAAAATTTCCTTTGTTCACGTGATGCGCGGTGAGATCAATCGCCACATCGAATTTCGGATGCACCATGAAACGGTGCCCGATCCCGTAACCGAACGTCCAGAGTACGCGTTCGGGGTATGCCGGATCAAATCCAAAAATCAGCACGTTGTAAAATTCCGGAGTGCCGGTACGTAAAGCGAGATTAACAAATCCTCTTTCCGTAGACGACACTTCCAGTTCGTGCAGCCCTTTGATCACAATGCTGATCAATCCTATCGGCGCTCCCTCGGAACAGGAATGCGCATAGTTCACAATTCCAACCTGAACTCCTTTCACGTGCTTCGCAACATTCACCACGGCAATCTGCGCACCACGCATGGTATCGATGCAGACATTGGCTCCGCCAGCAAGCTGCACCCCCGAAACCTGTCCGGCATAATTCAGTCCTCCGCTGAGTTGCAACCGGTTCATTTTTCCGAGCGTAATATTTGTTCCTCCGGCGATCTGCATGCCATCCAGGTTTTTGGACGCAATGTTCGCTCCACCCGCAACCTGGAAACCTTTCATCGGTCCATCGATGAAATTGGTTCCTCCAGCGAGTTGAACCCCGATCAATGAATCAAAAAGAAAATTTGTAGCGCCCGCGAGCTGAAGGCCGCGCATGATTCCGAAGTTCACATTCGTTGCACCCGCCAACTGAAGGCCGCGCGTATTTCCACCAACAAGATTGAACCCACCCGCTACCTGCGCCCATTGCACATCGCCGCGGTCAATGTTGAAAACTCCTCCGAGTTCCGCTACGCTGGTTCCGCCGGTATATCCGCCAATGAGATTGAACGAATACTTGTTGCTCACCGCTCCACCCATCATTCCATTCGTAGAGACAAAAGGAAGTAATGAAACCTGTCCGTTGCGACGCATTGTTTCCTTCATGTTTTTTGTCTGCATGATCTGTTCAAAACCGATGAGCGAATCCAGGAAAGGAATGTTCTCGATTTTCCTGCGCTGCTTTTCAGCGAGCGTGTCGATCCTCACCGGAATGGAATCGACGATGATAGAAGGCGGTGGTAATGGCGGTGGCATTTTCCGAAGTACAACATCCGCCACGAGGTTGGATGACGGAACAACAATGATGAACGTATCGATATACTCTTCACGACTGATCTTGATGCGCACGGGCTGTGTGCCTGCACCAAGTTTCAATTCGTAATGACCGTAATCGTCACTCAATGTTGCAGCAAGACTTACAGAATCGTAAATGCTCGTATGCGCGATGGCTTCGCCGGTGATCGCGTCCGTAATATATCCGTTCAACGCGAATTCTCTTTTCTTGACCGGTTGCACTGAAGTGGCAAGCGGAGCAGGAGCGGCAACGAGTACGAGATAATTTCCTTTGACACGGAACGCAATTGTATTTCCGAAAATCAGGCTGATCGCACGACGCACAGTGACTTGTTGCACATGCAGTGTCACCGGTTTCGCCGGGTCAAACAAGCGCGCATCCCAGGCGAATTCAAATTTTCCCTGGATGGCGATGTCGCGAAGCACTTCGTCTGTGCGTTTGTTGACGCAATCGATGGTTACAAGCCGTTCCGGAATTGGTGGCAGCGTTTGTCCCGCGAGATGAGTCGCGACGGATAAAAGCAAAAGCAGCAGCGCTTTGCGCATAATTTATTTGCAGCCCGTGCCGTCGAGCGTGATCGTGTTTCCTACTGTATCGGATGCAATGCCGGGGAAAATCACTTCAATGGTTTCGATAATATTTTCGACCGGTTCGTTGTAAAAAACTTTGGTTGTAGTGAAGGTACAGGTTTTGAGGTCTTCGTTTTTCAGAACGATATTACAACCATACGCGTCATTCAGTTGCTGCACAGCAATTCCCAACGGGGTATTGTTGAAACGGAAAATACGATCGCGGTACGCTGCACGGTTCGGATCATCGTCGTTGCCCTTGCGGATTTTTCCTGCGCCTTTGTTGTAGACGGCATATTCCCCGGGCAGAATAACAAGTGTATCGTTGTTTGCCATACACTGCACTTTCCCGGTTTTCACAGAAACATGCACGCTATCGCCACCGGGATATGCACGTACATTGAACGATGTACCGAGTACTTTCACGTCCATCGTGCCGGTGTGAATCACAAAAGGGTGTGTAGCATCGTGGCTTACATCAAAGAATGCTTCGCCGATGAGTGTAATTTCACGCTGTGCGCCTGTAAAGGAAGATGGATAAGTGATCTTCGAATTTTTATTCAGGCTGATCAGCGTTCCATCCGGAAGTGTGTCATTGATTACGTCTGTAGCGCTTGTCATAGCGAGGGTCTCGTAATCCAGCGAAGGCCCTCTCGTCAGCCAGAGTATAGATGAAATTCCGATGACCAATAAAACTCCGGCAGCAGCGGCCCAGGTATAATTCCGTTTCGCCTTTTCTGTGCGTTCCGGATTTTCATGCATCTGGTCTTGCAGTTTTTTCCACGCCGCATCGGTGTCGAAAGTTTTGCCGGCGCCCAATTCACCTGAAGCATCCCAGGCTTTTTTCGAAACCTCGAAGTACTTCCGGTTTTCCTCCGAAGCTTTCAGCCACGCTTCTACCTGCGCGCATTCCACGCTGTCTGCTTCGCCGGCGAAATACGCTGCGAGAAGAATATCGATGGCAGAATAATCCACTTCGTTTTTCATAAGACAGGAATGAGTTGTAATAAATGATAAAAGAAAAACGGGCCAAGAATGGTGAGATATGTTGCGAGTTGTTCACGCATGATGCGCAATGCCTTCCCCATCTGGTTCTCCACCGTTTTGATGGAAATCCCAAGCATCTCAGCAATCTCCCGGTACTTCATATTGCCAAAACGGCTTAACTCAAAAACTTTCCGGCATTGTTCGGGCAACTGATCCAACGCACCGGCGATTGCCTTTTCGAGTTCCCGGGTTTGAATATCTTCAACCGGGGCGGCAGACTGGTGAACAATTTTCAGTGGGACTTCGTCCATGCGCACCTCCTTTTTCTTTTTATCGACCAGGTTCAGGCAACTGTTGTGTACTGCACGGTATAAATATGATTTAACGGAAACAGTGATGACGAGGCTTTCGCGTTTCTCCCAGATTTTCAGAAAAACATCCTGCACGATTTCTTCCGCAGCTTCCACATCTTTCAAAATAGTATGCGCATACCGGCAAAGCATGGGGTGAAACTGCCGGAAAATCTGCTCGAACACCACCTCATCGCCAATGCGAATGAGTTCTGATTGTTCAGTCTGTCCGGTCGTGCCGTTCACCTTCTGAAGATTAAATTCCTGGCAAAGGTACGCTGCGGCAGGCTTGTAGCTAAGACTCGGTTGCACAGTTCTTTTTTGAATAAGACAGGTGAAAAGAGGTTTACCCCTACGCGTTCATAAAAATTCTTGGTGCCGGCTTCGCCGGTTAGCCACAGATGCGCAGATTAAATGATTATCGAACCAATCAAAAAACAATTCTAAAAATCTGCGAATCTGTGGCAAGGCGCCGAAGGCGCAACAAAAAACACATCAAACGATTCGCCAGTGTTTAAGTATATTTGGATTAAACCTGCTTTATGCGTCATCTTCTGCTTTTCCTCACTGCTTTGGTGAACTTTTCTCTTTCTGCCCAATCCGTCCAGGAAGTTTTTGGCACACCGGAAAAGGATGAAAGTTATCCCATGATCCGTTTAACGAATGGCGATTTGGTTTTCGCGGGCAATACACTTAATCCCGGTTTTGGTGGTAAAGATGTGTTGGTAACACGAACAGATTCTGCCGGAAATATTCTGTGGAGCAAACAATACGGCGGAAGCGGGGATGAAACAGTGATTTCACTTTCCGTTTCGAGCGATGGCGGAATTCTTGCCGGAGGAGAAAGTTTTTCCGTTGATCCGAACGGACAGGCTTTCATTTTCAAACTGGATGGCGCAGGCGTATTGCAGTGGTGGAAAGATTACGGTGGCGCATTTTACGATATCACCTACTCTGTTCTCGGACTTGCAGATGGATCAATTATTTCTGCGGGGTTGATGGAAACTTCGCTGATGGATTACGATGCATTTCTCATGAAGACCGATGCAAACGGAGATACACTCTGGACGAAAATTATTGGTCGCGCGGGAATTGAGCACGCGGTGAATGTGATCCAGACTGCTGATTCCGGATTTATTTTCTGCGGCAAAGCGCTCGGTATCGGACAAGGTGTTTGTGAATGCTGGATCGTGAAAACGGATATGAACGGCGATACGTTGTGGACGAGTGTCATTGGCGGTGCAGGCTGGGATGAAAGCATGGACATTCTCGAAATGCCAGGTGGTTACACGATCTGCGGTGGAACAAATTCCGAAGGATTTTCCAATTACGATTTCTTCCTGATGAACATCGATCTGCAGGGAAACCTGATTTGGGTGAAACAGTATGGCGGAATTTGGGTCGAAGCCAGCTATTGCCTGGTTGAAATTCCCGGTGAAGGTTACGCCATTGCGGGTTACACCGAAACATACAGCTACACGAATACACGCGGAAACGACAGCGCCAATGCATGGATCGTGAAAACAGATTACACCGGCGATACGTTGTGGTCAATGGTGTACGGCGGTAATTTAAAAGAAGAATGTTTCAGCGTGGTGAATCTTTCCGGCGGACGGATTGCTTTCTCCGGCTACACCGGAAGTTTTGGCGACAGTCTCCAGGTGTACGTATTTATGACTGACTCCGCAGGATACACCGGCTGCAACGAGCGCCGTACACATCCAACCGTTTTCTCGCCGGCATTTGTCCGAAGCAATTCTTCGTTTTATGTGCTGAGTGGTTATGCCGTTTCATCTCCGGCGATGTCGCAAATGAATTCTTCCACGCAACGCACGTTGAACTGCGGAAGTCCGCTTGCAGTGGAAGAAGAAAACGGAAAATTGGAATTGCTGTTTCCGAATCCGGCAGGTAATGAATTCACCGTGCAAACGAACCAAGGGATTGACTACGTTGTTATATATTCAATAAATGGCGAGCAGGTTTCTCATTCGCAATCTGCGCAGATCGTAACCAACCTGGTTATTCCTTCACCGCAAACAGCAGGAACGTATTTTGTGCAGGTTGTTTTCCTGGATGGAACGAGTGCGACAAAGAAACTTGTTGTGACGGGGAATAATTCTAAATAACCACGGCGGCACGGCGACGAGTAAATCGCTTCGCGATTTGATGTATAACCGGATGCTGTTTACAAAACGATATCACGCAGTGATATTTTCCAACACCGTGCCGCGCGGGTTATGGGCTTTCAAATATTAAGCGCTGTGCCGCCGTGGTTATTTTTTAGATACACAACAAATCATAATTTGTTCTGATGGGGAAACACAGGGCGGATTTATTTCGGACACTTGCACGTCAGCACGAATGCAGTTCCTTCTTCACCCAACACCGTCAATGTTGCATCTACCTGTTCTGCCAAAACCGTAACGAGCTGCAATCCCAAGGATGCAGATTGAAAAGGATCGAGACCTTCGGGCAATCCAACGCCGTTGTCGCTTACGCTGAGTTCATACCGCACATCTTCTCCCGGAATTTTTTTGAATGAAACGGTGATCTTTCCTTTTCTGTCCCCCGGAAATGCATGCTTGAATCCGTTCATGATTAGTTCATTCAGGATAAGCGCGCACGGAATGGCCGCGTCAATTTTCAACACTGGAGTTTCGCTATCGACATCCACTACAAGACGGATCCGCTTCGCATCAGGATTGCAACTTGCATTCAGACTTTGCGTGAGTGAAAGAATGTAATTACCGAAATCAATTCCGGAAAGGTCTTTGGACTGGTATAGTTTTTCATGCACCAACGCCATAGCGCGGATGCGTTCATGACTTACTTCGTAATGCTGGCGCGCAATTTTATCGTTGATCTGTCCCGCTTGTAAATTCAGGAGACTTGAAATTACCTGGAGATTATTTTTTACGCGGTGGTGAATTTCACGAAGCAAAACTTCTTTCTCTTTCAGTGAAACGGTTGATTGCTGCAATTCTTCGCCGAGCATGTTCACTCCCCCTGCAATGGCATCAATGTGATCCGGAGTTTCGCTGAGCGTTGCACGTTTGGTATAATCGAGGGAAGCCAGTGCCATGACCACGTCCAGGATTTCGCTGATCCGTTTTGAATTATTTTTCTTTTCAGATTCAAACTGTTGAAGGCGCTCTTCGATTATGGCGAGTCCACGTACCGCCGCATCTTCCGGTGTTTCTCCTTCGAGAAGTTTCACGCCGGAAAGACGGATCACCGCATCCGAAAAGTCTAACGAAACTTTAGTCATGCTCATCGTGCACAGCATTCAATACCCACTGCTCCGCCATGTCGCGGTCAGTGAACATTTTCGTTGGAACAACAGGCTGATTGAGCCCGAGAAAAAAATTTCCGATGATCCGGCTGAGCGGAGAAGACACGAGCATGGCAATTGCAGTTACGCCCGGTTTACGTCCGCGCATCGCAAAATGATCGCGTGCTTCTTTGGAAATGGAGCGGATCTTCCGGATGTCGACAAGGATCGGGTAAACGTTATCGCCGGAAAGCTCGCGAACATATTTTGTGTTTTCTTTCGCTTGCTCCAGGTCAATTTCTGCCAATGGTGCAACACGAGAGAGAATAAATCCCCGCGGGTCGAAGGTGGTTTCGAAAATGGGTTCGGTGTTGTTCACGGGAAACGGAAACGTGTAACAAAATACGGGTTTTTCCGTTGTGGCTGGCCGTTCAATTTTTCGCAGTTATTATCTTTTCAGTAATTTTTGCAATCGCATTTTTACTTCCGCATGAGAAGACGTTTGCGTGCTTTCTTCCTGCGACTCGGAAAGATCAATATCAGCAAGCAAAATCAGGTTTTCGTAAATAGATTGATGCAGCGCATTTTCTGCATTCTGTGGATATTCGTGAAACTTCCGTTTAGATGATTGGTTCATGAAAGTCCGTTTCAATAAAAATATTGAATTTAGGTTGCGCGACCAAATCGCATCAGTTCAGCCGCAGATTACGCTGATTGCGCAGATGTGAAGCCTGCTAAAAATTTTGGATGATTTAATCCGCGTGGCGGATCACAAATCATTTAGAAATTGTGCCATCGTGGAATCTGCGGCATCTGCGTAATCTGCGGCAAAAAATATTGCGGTGATTGACAGATCGACTTTTAAAACTCGGCGTTTTTCGGTGTTCTCGGAAACGGAATCACATCACGGATATTTGTCATCCCCGTCACGAACAACAGCAAACGTTCAAATCCAAGACCGAATCCGCTATGCTCGCATGAACCGTACTTACGCGTTTCAAGATACCACCAGAGCGATTCTTCTTCGATCTTCATTTCCGTGATTCGTGCATGCAGCTTGTCGTAATTTTCTTCACGCTGCGAGCCGCCGATGATTTCCCCGATCCACGGGAAAAGAATGTCCATCGCGCGAACTGTTTTTCCGTCGTCGTTCAGTTTCATGTAGAACGCTTTGATGTCTTTCGGATAACCGGTAACGATCACTGGCCCGCCAAAATGGTCGACGAGAAAATTTTCGTGTTCCTTCTGAAGATCTTTTCCCCATTCGGGAGCAAACTCAAAATGTTTTTTCGCGTGCTGCTCTTTCAGTACTTCAACACCTTCTGTATACGTGATGCGCGTGAAGTGATTGGCAACTACTGATTGCAAACGCTCCACGAGTTTCTGATCGTACGTATCATTCAGAAACTGCACATCGTCCTTACAGTGATGGAGCGCGTAGTTCACGAGATACTTCAACATTTCTTCTGCAAGATTCATGTTGTCGTTGATATCGTGGAAAGCCATCTCCGGCTCAATCATCCAGAATTCTGCGAGGTGACGTGGCGTGTTTGAATTCTCCGCGCGGAACGTGGGACCGAACGTGTACACTTTTCCAAGCGCCATTGCAGCAAGTTCGCCTTCGAGCTGACCGGATACGGTGAGATTTGTTTCCTTCCCGAAAAAATCTTCCGTAAAGTTGATCTTCCCGTCTTCTCCTTTCGGAAGATTGTTAAGATCCAATGTCGTCACGCGAAACATTTCGCCTGCACCTTCCGCATCCGAACCGGTGATGATCGGTGAATGCAAATTGTAAAAACCTTTGTCGTTGAAAAATTTATGGATCGCAAACGTCATGTTGTGGCGGATGCGGAAAATTGCCCCAAACGTATTTGTGCGCGGACGCAGGTGCGCTTTCTCGCGGAGAAACTCCAGCGAAAGTGTAACCGGTTTTTTGTCTTTGCTGTCTTGTCCGCGTTTTTGCAATGGATATGTTTCCGCGTCACAGTCGCCATAAATCTCAATCGTGTCTGCCTGGATTTCGAGTGCCTGACCTTTTCCCTGCGACTGCACGAGTTTTCCGGTCACACCAATACATGCTCCGGTTGCCCCGGCACGTTTCAACGTTGCTTCGTCAAACTTCACCACGTCAGCTACAGCCTGGATGTTATTGATCGTCGATCCGTCATTCAAATGAATGAAGAGAACATATTTATTTCCGCGAGCGCTTCTCACCCATCCTTTTGCAGTTACTTCCCGGTCGACTTCAGTCGCGTGCAGCAGTTCTTTGATCGTTTCGTAGGCCATTTTATGTGGTGTTAATTGGGGTACAAAAAAACGAAAAAATGGCGGGTTTAAGGGTTTAAACCTTTAAGGTTTGTGAGGAGGTCCTAACCCTGAAAAGGCTAAGAGCCTTTTCAGGGTTAGGACCCTTGGGGGCACCCTTGCACACCCTTACCAACCCTCAAAGGGCTATAACCCTTGCAGGGTTGAGGGGATTCCAGGAAACGCTGCACCACCCTCAAAGGGTTATAACCCTCGCAGGGTTAAGCAAAATCGTCCATTTCAGCCCCAAAACGCCACTTTTACCCCTCGCTCATCGGAAACTTTCAACATTTCATCGAAGAAAACTCTGGGATCAAAAAATGTTTCCATAGTTTTGACGCCGAAATGACACAGCCAGATAGCAGGGAAAGAATTTTAACGGGTGCCTTCGAGATGTTCTCCCGATTCGGCATCAAGAGCGTGACCATGGACGACATTGCCAAACACCTGGGAATGTCCAAAAAAACCATTTACCAGTTTTTTCGCGATAAAGATGAGGTCATCCACACGCTGATCGAAAAGCAATTTCAGATCGATTGTGCAGAGTTTGAAGCCATTTCCAATACCGCACCCAATGTGGTCGAAGAAGTATTCGCTCACATGAAAAAGCTGCACCGCATGTTCACCAATGCCAATCCGAACATGTTTTATGATCTGCGCAAACACCATCCGCGTTCATGGGACCTCGTTACCAGGTTCAAGAGTGATATTGTGCTGGGAATGGTAGATCGCGCACTCGAAAAAGGTAAAAAGGACGGGCTTGTAAGACAAGACTGCAACACCAAAATCCTTTCGCGCCTGCGGATCGAAGAAATTGAAATGGGCTTTAATCCGGCCATTTTTCCTCCCGATCAATACGCCATTCTCGATATCCAGATTGCCATGGTGGAACACTTCCTGTACGGCATCTGCACATTAAAAGGACATAAGCTGATTAATAAACTTAAAGAAATAACTGAGGAAGAGTAAAATAATTCAGGTTCTATTCCGACTCACCAACAGACCATAAATCCAACCGATCAAAATCCAGTATATGAAAACAGTAAAGATGTGGGTAATAAGCGCGGTTACCATTGCTTTAGGCGGATCACTCTTCGCCCAGCAGCAGGACACCGCGTCTTATACCTTCTCGCTGAAACAATCCGTCGCATTTGCTTTACAAAACAGCACGGCCATCAAAACAGCCGAGTACGACCAGATGCAGGCGAAAGAAAAAACACAGGAAGTCATGGGAATTGCTTTACCGCAGGTAGAAGGCAGTTTCCAGGTTCAGAACTTCCTCGAGATCCCCACTTCACTCATTCCGGCTGAAGTGTTTGGCGGTCCGGCCGGACAATACATTCCTGTTCAGTTCGGGACCAAGTACAACACCACGGCAAGTTTTTCTGCCTCCCAGCTTCTCTTCAACGGAACCTGGTTGTATGGACTAAAAGGTGCGCAGGTGTACCAGGACCTCGCGCAGAAAAATGTGACACGTACGCAGATTGAAGCGTCGAGCGAAGTGACCAAAGCGTACTACACCGCGCTGGTGAACCAGGAACGCAAAACATTGCTTGCGGCAAACCAGGATCGCCTGAAAAAAATCATGGACGATACGAAAGCGCTTTATGAGAATGGATTCGTAGAGAAGATTGACCTCGACCGGATTACGGTGACTTACAACAACCTCGTTACTGAAGTAAACAACATCCAGCGCCTGCTTGATCTTTCACTGGTTATATTGAAATACCAGATGGGCATGGATCAATCGGCAACGCTTGTCCTCAGCGATAAACTGGCCGATATAAACTTCACCCCGGCTGAACCGGCGAATGGAAAATACAATTACAGCAACCGGATCGAATACCAGTTGATGGAACGCAATCTTGCCGGACGTCACCTGATGTTCAAAGCAGAACGCATCGGTTATCTTCCTACGGTTGTTTTCTTCGCGAGTGCATCCGCACAGCGCCAGAGCAACGAGTTCGACATTTTCGGAAGACACCGCTGGTTCCCGGTGGCGATTGTCGGGTTGGGTGTGAACATGCCGATATTCGACGGACTTCAGCGCCACAACCGCGTACAATCTGCGAAAATCGGAATCCTGCAAGCGGAAAACGATCTCCTGATGATGCAGCGCACGATCGACATGCAACAGGCCATCGCCCGCGTTACACTTCAGAATTCAACAGCAACGCTTGGTGCACAAAAAGCTAACATGGAACTCGCGCAAAGCGTGTTTGATGTAGCACAGAAAAAATACGACCAGGGCGTTGGATCGAATTTAGAAGTGATCAATGCGCAAACCTCGCTCAAAGAAGCACAAACCAATTATTTCAACGCTTTGTATGAAGCTGTAATCGCGAAAGTTGAT
>DATHKF010000703.1:0-2769 GCA_035489505.1 Bacteroidia bacterium
GCCAAATCGATCATATCCCAGAAACAAACATTCCCGAAGGCGACTAACCGGCAGACATCAAACAGAGCTTAACTACAAAAGGGCACTGTGAGAGGGAACTTAATGACATTGGGCTTAAGCCCCCGGCAATGAATACAGCAGGGTATTCAACCGCTTAAGCGGTTTTACCATGTGTTATCACACGACATTCACCTCCAGTCGCTTTTAGCATATAGCGCAAATCATTTCTACATTTGTGGCGCCAATGAAAAAGTTTTTATCACACCCGGTTTTTAAGGTAGTTTCAGAAGAAGCTGCTGCCCTGGGCGTTGACGCATACGTCATTGGCGGCTTCGTGCGCGACAATATCCTCAACCGTCCGTGCAAAGACATCGACATTGTTGCAGTTGGCAAAGATTCCAATGTGAAGGCTGTCGGGATTCTGCTTGCCGGGAAAGTAGGCAAACGCATGCGTTCACCGGTGAATGTTTTCCGGAATTTCGGAACAGCGCAGGTGAAACTCGACGACTGGGAAGTAGAATTTGTAGGTGCACGCCGCGAATCATACAGCCGCGATTCACGCAAACCTATTGTCGAAGACGGAACATTGAAAGATGACCAGGACCGCCGCGATTTCACCATCAACGCGATGGCCATCAGCCTGAACGCGGATACGTACGGCGAAATGCTCGATCCGTTTGGTGGCATGAATGACATCGCCGCGAAAATCATTCGCACACCGCTCAGTCCCGACATTACGTACAGCGACGATCCGTTGCGCATGATGCGCGCAATCCGTTTTGCTACGCAGCTGAATTATACGATCGAACAGGAATCGTTTGCGTCTATCACGCGGAATGTTGAACGCATCAAGATCATTTCGAAAGAGCGGATCACCGATGAACTGAATAAGATCATCGCTGCCAAAGTTCCATCGGTTGGATTCAAACTGCTGTTCGATTCGAAACTGCTTCCGTACATTTTTCCGGAAATGCAGGCGCTGTATGGCGTTGACGTGATCAAAGGGCACGGCCATAAAGACAATTTTTATCACACGTTGCAGGTGCTGGACAATACGGCTGCAAAGACAGACAATCTCTGGTTGCGTTGGGCGGCCATCCTGCATGATATTGCCAAACCGGCAACCAAAAAATACGAAGAAGGTCACGGCTGGACTTTTCACGGACACGAAGACCGTGGCGCCCGCATGGTTCCGAAGATCTTTGCTGCAATGAAATTGCCGTTGAACGACCGCATGAAGTATGTACAGAAACTTGTACTGCTGCATTTGCGCCCGATCGTTCTCGCGAAAAATGAAATTACCGATTCGGCAATCCGTCGTTTGCTCTTCGAAGCCGGCGATGACATTGACGATCTCATGCTGCTCTGCGAAAGCGACATCACATCGAAACAGGAAGAACGCGTGCAGCGTTACCTGAAAAATTTCCAGGTGGTTCGCGAAAAACTGAAATCGATCGAAGAGAAAGACCAGATGCGGAACTGGCAGCCGCCGGTGACCGGGGAAGACATTATGGCCGCGTTTGGCATTCAGCCTTCGTTGCAGGTGGGCATTATCAAAACCGCGATCCGTGAAGCGATTCTCGACGGTATTATTCCCAATGAACGCGCAGCTGCGTGGAATACGATGCTGGAAGAAGGAAAGAAAGCAGGCCTGAATGTTGTTACGGGTTATGAGCAGCCGAACCCGGAAATTCTGCCGGTAAAAGAAAAGACCGATGAGAATCCCGACAAATAAAGCAGGTGATATCCTGAATTATTTCCGTGGAGAACTCGCGTTGAAATATGAGCCCGAAGAAATTGACCGGCTGGCAGAATATTGTTTCGAAGAATTTATCGGGTTCACAAAAAAAGATTTGCTGCTGCGTCCCGACAAAACCGTGAGCGAATCTGACCTGTTGAAATTTCATTTCGCGGTGAAGGACCTGAAACGTGGCCGCCCCATTCAATACATTCTCGGAAAAGCCTGGTTCATGGGAGAAACGTTTGAAGTTTCACCGGATGTTTTGATTCCACGACCGGAGACAGAAGAGTTGACTCAGCTCGTGATCGACGAGATCATGCTGCACGATGAAACATTATCGGTGATCGATATCGGAACCGGCAGTGGCTGCATTCCGATCATGATCAAAAAAAAGAAACCGCGCACGCATGTGTACGCCGTTGATGTTTCGGCGGAAGCATTGAAAATGGCGGCAACGAATGCGGAGAAGCTCGCGGCTGAAATAATATTGGTTCATGCTGATTTTCTGGATGTGAAATCGTGGGAAAAACTTCCGCTCTGTTCGATCATCGTGAGTAACCCGCCATACGTGAAGCAAAGCGAAGCAGAATCGATGGCCGATCGCGTGAAGGACCATGAGCCAGCTCTCGCGCTGTTTGTTCCGGATAATGATGCGCTGATTTTTTACAAAGCCATTGCGCAGTTTGCGAAGCAGAAATTAAAGCCGGGTGGAAAAGTTTTCGTGGAGATCAACGAGGCGCTGGGTTTTGAGACGTGTATTGTGTTCCAGGAAGCGGGGTTTGGGGATGTGAAGCTGAAGAAGGATATGCAGGGGAAAGACCGTTTCGTAATAGCCGCAAAGCCGCAGAGTACGCAAAGCAAAGCGCAAAGTTCTTTGCAGAACTCTTAGCGACCTTTGCGGCTTTGCGTCTATTTGGAGTAACTTAGCAATAATGAAAATCTCAATCATCACCGCCTCTTTCAATTCGGCTGCCACCATCCGCGATACCATCGTATCGGTGCTCGCGCAGGATTATGGTGATATCGAG
>DATHKF010000704.1:0-2675 GCA_035489505.1 Bacteroidia bacterium
GTTGCCGTCAGTACCCTCAGCACCTGTAAGCGTTGAAGTAACCAACGAACTCGGACAAGTAGTAGACGCATTCACGATGACCAGCAACACGAAAGAAGTGAACCTGGGCACCAAAGAAGGCGGTGTATACTTTGTACGCATTACGCAAGGCGCAACAGTTACTGTGCACCGCGTGGTGAAGCAATAGTTACAAAGACACACACTAAAATCAGAAGGAATGTCCGGTGTTGAGCCGGACTTTTCTTTTTTTGTCTCTTCGCTCATCTGATCACGAGTTTTGCACATTTTGAGTGCTTTTTAGTCCGCACATCTGCTTAATTCAACTGAAATCGATGTTTCCCCCGGAAATTATACACGGCTGCGCCATTTAACAATTGAAATTGGTGGTCGCTACATATTTTTCCCGAGTTTTGCTGTCCTTTTTATAAGGAAACGTAATAACCCTAATTCAATAAACAGTTTTATTTAACTAACCCTAAAATGAGAAAACTCTTATTCTCAACCATTGGCACATGTCTCCTGTTTGCAGGTAGCTTGTCGGCCCAATTAACCGGTATTAAAAATATTCCGGGCGATTATCCTACACTTGCCGCAGCGATTCTTGATCTGAACACTCAGGGTGTTGGACCGGGCGGTGTATCGTTTAACCTCGCGGGAGGTAATCCTCAGACGGCTCCGGCCGGTGGATATTCCATCACGGCAACGGGAACGGCAGCGAACCCGATAATCTTCATGGGGAACTCGAATACCATCACTGCAGCGCCTGCGCCGGTTGTTGGTGACCGCACTGATGCAATCTTCAGATTGATCGGTTCCGATTACGTAACCCTCCAGGGTTTTTCGATGATCGAAAATCCGGCGAATACAGTTGGTGGGGCGATCGCTGTTCAGCAAATGACCGAGTTTGGTGTGGCGCTTTTTCTTGCATCAGCTACAGACGGAGCGCAGAACAACACGATCCAGGGAAACAGCATTGATCTTACATCAAGCGCAGTTTACCAGAACGCAATCGGTATTTTCTCTACATCGTCCTCATCATCAATAAACGGCTCTCTCGCTGCATCTTCTGCGGCAGGAACCAATTCCAACAACAAGTATTACGCAAACCTGATTACAGGTGTGGCTTACGGGATGTATTTTATCTGCGAGCCGATGACTGCAACAATTACCGAATCCGGTACTGATGTTGGTGGAGCAGTTTCTTTCTCAGGAAACCAGATCACGTTTGGTAACAACACAACTTCGGATCTCGGCTGGACCCGTTTTTCCGGAACTACTTGTGGAGGTATCGTATTCCGCAACGGAGCAGGATATAGCGTTCGCTTCAACCAGGTTAACGCTATTTCAAACCTCACGCACGCCAATGCAGGAGTTATCGCCACTGGAAGCACGCCAACGGGTGTTACTTATACTTCAACCGTAAGCAACAATACGATTGTCCTGAACAACGTAGGTTCAGCTGCGGTAAGCGGTATTGATTTTGGTTATGGTATTTCTGCAGGTACATTGGTTGCCAGCTCGAATAGCATCACCATCACACAGACCCCATCTGCAGCTACATCAGCAGCGGTATTCGGGATCAAGGCCAACTATACTTCGGCTACAAATACTGCGGCCAGCAATTCAATAGCTATAAACCAGGCTGCTACCGGTGGTGCGAATTCTTCGGTTACCGTTGGTATTTCACTGGCAGGAACAAGCACAACAATTAATGCCACGTCGAACTCCGTTACCCTGACCCAGGCTGTTGCTATTATCGGAACGATGACAGGTAACCTGACGGCTATTGACGTTGCAGGTACTTCAACTACAAACAACGTGATGACAAACACAATCCTGTTTGACCAGACTTCTGCTGTTGCAAGCGGGATCACGAACAGTCTTGTCGGTGTCCGTGCAACGTCAGCGGCTACTACGCTAAACATCACTGCCAATAACCAGATCACTGTTCGCCAGGCGGTGGCAGGTTCCGGTACTTACGGCAGCGGTACAACAGTGTATGTTTCTATGAACGCAGCGCACGGAGCCGTTAACATTACCGGGAATAACTTCAATACCAGCGGGTCCACACTGCGTGCTACGGGTAACATGGATTGTATTTTGGGTGGAGGCGCAACACTTCTCGGTCTTTTGAACATCAAAAACAATACGGCTAACATTGACCGTGTTGCAACCGCAGGAAACGTAGGTTTCTATACGCAAACGTCAACTGCGCCGAACGATCCCGCGGATACGATCTCGGTGAACATGATTACGTTCACCAACATCGCAACATCCGGGAACGTAACCGTGATCAACCGCCTTGGCGGTTTAACAACCGGAACCAAGAACGTGTGTAACAATACCATTTCCGTGACCGGTACCACTGTTGGTACCGTAACCGGGATTGCAGCAGGATATTCAGCAACTCAGCGTGTATCAGGAAATACGATCACGCTGAACGCGATGGGAATCCGCACAACGGGCATTACGTTCACCAGCTTTGGAGGCAACGGCGTTACTATCCGGATGAACACAATCTCCTGTACCACCGGATCTGCAAGTCCGACTTCTGCAATGGGAATTGAGATCAATACATCTGCAACGGGTCCGATGACGATTACTGGAAACTCGATTGCGATCAATATGAGCGGTGTAATTAACGCGGCTACTATTGCGAGAGGAATTTCGCTCAC
>DATHKF010000705.1:0-5139 GCA_035489505.1 Bacteroidia bacterium
TTCCTCCAGCGAGTTCCATGCGGTGGAAGAGACAGCAACATGCTGGACACCGTCGCTTCGCGTGATGAACAACATATTTCCCGCGAACGATTCCATCTGCGCAAGCGTGATCTCCACCAGCTCTTTTCCGGTTCCCATGAAAAATCTCAGTACATCATTCCGGTCACTTGGATGGGGAATGGATTCGAAGCAGCACACGGCAAGGCTGGGAGAAACGGCCATCATCACATTGGTGTGATAGACCGGAGAATTATTGCGGTCCATGGCTTCGAACAGGATCGGAATGTAATTCAGTTTATCGCAGACTTCCTGCAACACCCCTGCATTCGTGCGTGGAGAAAGACAGGCCAGTGCAACTTTCTGATCGTGATCGAATACAATACTTCCTGTGCCTTCGAGAAATTTTCCTTGCTTTTCGCGCAGTGAAAAATCGTGGACAATGGAATAATTGTATTTGTGTTTTAATGTATCCACGATAGACGCTTTGCGTTCGGCCCGGCGGTTGGGTGTTAGCATGGGGTAGAGAATCAACGCGCCGTTGTTGTGTGTCGAAAACCAGTTGTTCGGAAAAATGGAATCGGGGAGTGGTTGCGTGGCATCGTCTTCAAACAACTCGATGGTAAATCCTGCGTTGCGAAAAGCATCGACGGCGCTTACAAATTCTGCGAGAGCCCGGGAATGAATTTCACCTTCCTGCGGAAACTGGAAAGAGTTGGTGATCGCTGTTTGCGCATTAAATGCAAAACATGCGGGACGGATCATTAAAAGTGCTTTCACAGCCCAGGTCATGAGCGAAATTAACGAAGCATACGCTTACTTTTGCTTTGGAATGAAAACATTCGCGGTTCTCTTCGTAACTATTGGTCTCGTGATATTCAGTTGCGGACCCGATGTGCGCAAAGCGACGATCGATTCGTTGCCCGATACGGTGGCTGTTTTGCCGTTGAAGATGCAAGCGCTTGATACCATTGAAAAATCGGAGATCGAGTTGAGAATGGAATCGCTTGGACTTGTCGATATACTTTCGCTCGACAGCACGTTCCGCGTTGACCTTCGTTATTCAAGCGACCAGAATTTTACGGGCAAAGACATGTACGGTCAGCTGAACCGGTGTTACCTGCAGAAGGATGTCGCCGAAAAACTTCTTGTCGCGCAACGCGAACTTCATAAGCAATTTCCATACTACAGCCTGCTTGTGTTCGACGGGGCACGACCGGTTTCCATTCAGCGTTTGATGTGGGACAGCGTGCATCTTTCACCGGGCGACCGGCAGAAATATTTGTCGAACCCGGAGAACAGGTCGTTGCACAATTACGGTGCCGCGGTTGACCTCACCATCATCGACGACCAGGGGCGTGAACTGGACATGGGAACTCCGTACGATTTTTTCGGTGAGCTGGCGCACCCGCGCAATGAGCATGAAAATTATACTGCCGGTAAGCTCACTGCAGCACAAATGATCAACCGGGCGTTGTTGCGCTCAGTGATGCGCACAGCTGGATTTACTACGATTGAAACGGAGTGGTGGCATTTTAATTCGTGTTCACGTGTGAGAGCTGCCGAGATTTATCCGGTGATACCGTAAACCCTTTGAGGGATTACCGTGAATCACGTGATACAAGATAAACCCTCAAAGGGTTTACGTGTCTTCCCTCGGCTCCGCTCGGTCTGACAAGCAGCTTCGCCCAACGAGTCTGTTAGCGAGACCGGCAGATAACACGTTTACGAAATCTTCTTATGAAACCGTTTGTCAGACCGAGCGGAGCCGAGGGAAGACGAGGCGGAGTAAGCACTAGAAAATGCTGTACTTCTGCCTCTGAAACGAATTGAAGTTTCTGTATTTCGATTTTTTGTTTTCAAAATCGAAACGGTAACCGAGTGTAATTTCGTGACTTCCGTTGTGCGCTTTGCGCAGTTTTGAAATACCGAAATCGTACGAGTAAGTCAGCTGAACTGATTTGAAAAATACCCAGCCGGCCTGGATCGCCACGGCATCTTTCAAACGCCACGCAGCGCCCACCATCAGTTGTTTGCGGAAGTGAACGCGCAGGTTGTACGTGATGGTCATTGGTAATCCATCTACGTATTCGCCCATGAGATTATTTTCCCAAACGTAATCGGGGTGACCGTGGAAGTTGTAGCCGAAGGTGAAGAAATAGTGTTGTTTGAATTTTACAACGTTTCCTACGGCGAGATTGACCTTGGTTGAAATAACATTCATTACACCCAACCCAAAGTGGAAACGGTCGTTGTATAACATCACACCGGCTAAGGCATTTTTTGTTTTATCGTAAGCCGTAATGCCAGGAACCACTGCAGGATCACCTTCCCAATGTGTGGTCATGCCCGAAGAGTTCATCGTGTATTTATTGAAACGCATCCCGATCCCGGCAGAGAATTCAACATCCGGAAAATGGAGATGGTATGCGGCACTGAATCCGTAGTCAAACATTTTCAACGGGCCGAGTTCATCTTTGTACAGCGTAACACCTACACCAATACGTCCTCTCCAGAAACGACCATGCGCACCGAGGAACTGTGTAACCGGCGCACCGCTGAAGCCCTGCCATTGTTTGCGGTAATTCAATCGCGCATCAAGCGTTCCTTTTGTACCTGTGTACGCGGGGTTGATGTGAAAGAGTACAGACGGATATTGTGTAAAGTCGGGCATCTGCTGCGCGGTGGCGCTTACAGATAAAACCAGCATGGCGAGGAGTAACGATTGCCTGATCTTTTTCATCTTATCTCACAATAGTTACGTGTCCGAAAAGTACTGGCGCATCTCCACCCAGGTCCAGCGTATAGTAATACGTGGTCTCCGGTAATTTGTCTCCGTAATTTGTTCCGTCCCACGAATTATCATAACCGGTTTTGGCATACACCAACTGGCCGGTACGCGTGAAAACTTCAAGCCGGCAGTCGGGATATTTCTGAATATTTCCGATGTGGAAATAATCGTTGATGCCGTCATTGTTCGGTGAAAAAGTATTGTAAAGGACAATCTCATTATTCGGAATTACAGTCACAGTTACCGTATCCCAATCGATGCAGCCATTGTCATCGATGCCAAAAACCATATACATCGTAGTGACAATCGGTTCTGCATTCGTGAGCGGTCCGGTTGTATTCGACAAGCCTTGTGGCGGTGTCCAGAAATACGTGGATGCACCCGTAGCGACCAGCGGAGTGGATTGTCCTTCTTCGATGGTTGCTGCACCCGTTGCGTCAACAACCGGAAGCTGGTTTACGGTAACAAATACCGTGAACGTTTTGTTCAGGCAGTCGGGACTGGTAATGGTTAATGTGAATGCCGTGCTCACGGTTCCGCTGAACACAGGGCGCGGAGCGGTAGTGCTGCTCAGCCCGGTTGCGGGTGCCCAGGTATACGTTACGCCTCCGGCCATGCTGTTGGCTACTGCACCGAGCTGTATGGAATCGCCAATACACACCGAAGTATCGGGTCCGGCATTGTAGGCGTATATAGGATAAAGATTAACGAGTACGGAATCAATGGCAGTGTCTCCTGCTGCATCCGTAACGGTAACGTAATACCGTGTTGGAACGGAAGGATTAACAATAGGGTTTGGAATCGTATTGTTGTTAATGGCGGTGTTGGGTGTCCACAGGTATGCGTATGGCGGAGTACCGCCGGTAGCCGTTGGGGAGCCCCCAATAGCGTATGTAATACCGGGACAAATGACTGTATCGACACCCGCCTCAGCAATGAGTGGTTGTGCCGAAATAACGCCAGAAGACGCGAGAAAAGCCCAGAAGAGCAAGTACCTTTTCAATTCCACCTTAATTTCTTAGCAGATGCAAATATACTGTTTGCAATGGAAATTCTTTCTTCATTTAAGGGCGTTAGAATGGGTACTTTCCACAGCCCGTCTCACCGGACGGGTAAATTAATAACGTTACAATATCGCAAAAAATATACCGGCTGCCAAATTTCGGGTGAGGGCGACGTTTACCACCCAAAGGTTTGGGCTTTTTAAAGATTTTACCACGGCGGTACGGCGTACACGGCGAAGGCTGGTTACACTCCATAAAAATTAACCACAGAGGCTCACAGAGATATTTCACAGAGGTTCACTGGGCAACAGTTTGAAAGCACTCAGTGCCCTCTGTGGTAAAAAAACAACACTCGCGAAGCATCGGGAGCGAAGCGGGTATTAAAACAACAAAGGCCCGTCAGATGTGACAGGCCTTCGTTCAGTAAGCGATTTAAGTTTTAATACTTCACGATCCGGTTCACAGATCGGAACCCGGATTGTTCTTCTGTAACCGTCATCGAATAGATTCCGGCGGCCTGATCTTCAATCATCGTGTTCACCAGGTTTGCTCCGGCTTTCACGGATTTGTATTCATCTCTCACTACACGGCCGGTAACATCGGTGATCACTACGTGAATTGTTGTTTCAACCGGTGTGAAGAAATCGAAGTTGACTTCTCCATTGGTTGGGTTTGGCTTCACGTTGGCCACGCTCATGTTTCCACGGTGGAATTCCAGTGCAACGATATTAGAATACGTTACGGCTCCGTTGAAGTCAACCTGTTTCAGGCGGTAATAGTTGATGCCTTCGATCGGGCTGTAATCATTGAACGGATACTCAATGTGCTGTGTTGAATTCCCTGATCCATCAACTGTTCCGATTGTGTGGAAATTAACGCCATCGTCTGAACGTTCAACGTTGAAATAATCGTTGTTCATTTCCGACGCGGTGACCCAATCGAGGTGGTTGTGGTCGTCAAAAGAAACCCCGGAGAACGCAACCAGTTCGACCGGCAGTGGTGCAACCGATTGTGCCACACCAAAAACAGAGAAGCCATTCATACCAGTACGGACCGTGGTTGCAGCTGTACTTGCAGCGCATGTTCCGTCGAGGAGGAACGTTGCAGTTGAAGTTCCTTTGGCAACCGTCCACCCTGCCGCACCACCCGAGTTTGAGTAATTGGTACTGTACAGCGTGGTCGTGTAAATTCCGGACGTTGGATTCGCTGAAGCCGCAATTGTCCAGTACCCGTTGTTCAGCATTGGCAGCGTATTGTATGTGTTGTTCGGACATTCATTCGCTGCAGGCCCGAGAGGCGGAGCGTAGGTGTCGAAACGCGCGAGCATCTGCGGAATTGTAGTTGCCG
>DATHKF010000706.1:0-5875 GCA_035489505.1 Bacteroidia bacterium
GTAACGCGCCGTGCGCGCCCGGGCTTAGATCGGGTTTCGTACTTCTTTTAGCGCCGTGTCGCCGTGTAAAAAAGCAAAGTGAGACGCTACCCGATGCCGTGGTTATTTACACTTCTAACCTCTTAACCACCAAAAAAATCTCAACATGGAAACCCAAACACAGGAACAACCTTTCGAAACCGAAGGACACGATTTTTCAGGAATGGCTTCACTGGATCTTCACGATACACAGGCCTTTTATGATTTCCTTTCGAAAACAGCGAACTACGATGCGGACCGGTACGACCCGATAGCGCTCAAAGTTTTTGTTTCGGAAAATCAGCCCGTTGTAACACTATACGTGCTCGATAAATCGGCGCAGGAAAAAGACAACTACCCGAAAGATAAATTACCAACACGTAAATTGAAGCTGCAGCTTTCCTGGTCGGAGCTGTTCATGTTCGTTCGCCGGTTCGATCTTGTAGTCACCAATGGCGGATACAACATTGCGGATATGGTGGTGATCAATAAGTGAATATCCTTGGCTGATCGCTTCGCTCCCGAACTTCAGGTGTGCGCCTTATTTTTTACACGGCGACGCAGCGGCACGGCGCGTGTTACTTAACTGATTTCGCAGGTCGCAGGCTCAGTGAAACTCTGTGAAAATCACGCTGTGTTTCTCTGTGGTTATTTTTTTATTCGCGCAGCCAAATCAAAGGCAAATACCTGGCGCCGTGCCGCCGTGTTATTTTAAAGGAAGACGCATCTGAATGAATCACGCAACGATCCGCACAATAAACCTGTAAAGTTCTTCGCAGGCTTTCTTCCGGATATCGAGCGGGCTGCCGTAAAATCTTTTCCGCAGACGGTGTATTTTATTTTTGTACACCACCGCATAAAATATTGTTCCTACGGGTTTCTCCCTGGTTTCACTTCCACCGGGTGAAGCAAGTCCTGTAATAGCCGCATGCACATCGGCGTCGATCAGCTTCTTTAATTTCTTCGCAACCGCGTCCGTAGTCTGTTGCGATTCGGCCGTGTATTTTTGAATGATACTCCGGGGTACGTTCAGCAGGCACGTTTTTACATCTTCATGATAGCACACAATTGACCCGCGAAGTACATCTGAGGTTCCGCGGACAGCAGCGAGCTGGTGTGCCGCAAGTCCGCAGGTTACGCTTTCAGCAAATGCCAGCGTGAGTTTTTGTTCCCGGAGCAATTGAATGAGACGCGTATTCGCACGCATGGATTGATCAGATTGAAGCCGGTGTATCGTCGGAACGTTTGATGGCGTGATAATGTAAATCCGTATTCGCCGGGCCATTCAGCACTTTGCCTTCGTACGTATAGCGACTGCCGTGACAGGGACAATCCCATGTCTTTTCATCGCCGTTCCATTTCACAATGCATCCCAGGTGTGTACACTTGGCGCTTACAAAGTGCAGCATGCTGCGTTCATCTTTGTACACCGCGTATTTGTTTCCCTTCATCTCAATAATTTTCCCTGAACCGGTTTCCAGTTCAGACAAAGTATCTTCTTCGTCTTCCTTCGGTTTCTTTTTCAGGTACTCGGTAAAGCCGCCCACGATTTCTTTCACAAATACTTTTCCTGCAGTGAACAGCTTGAAACGCGATGGCGAATAGAGATCTTTCCATGGATGTTCTTTTCCGGCAATCAGTTCGGGAATGAGTATCGCAGCAACGGATGCATTCGTGAGTCCATTGCCTGAATCCCCGGTTACAATGTACACGTTGTCTTTGTCAACCGGGTTTCGCCCGATGTAACCCAACGCATCCACCGTTTCCATCACTTGTCCCGACCAATGATAAATCACGTTTTCCACCGGGAATCTTGTTCTCACCCATTCTTCCAACCGGGCATACCGCATTTCTTCGGGGATATGATCGGCCATTCCTGTCGGGTGATCTTCGCCACCGCAAAACAAGAGATCATGCGTTTCATCATACTCCTGGATGCGCACGTAGTGATAGGGCGCAAAGTCGTCGTTGGTCTGGTGATCGCCGGTGTCCCACCACAAAGCACGCGGGACACTTCCTTTTTTTACGCGCATGCCAATCATATACGTACGATAAGCATACTGGCGCAGGTGCATCACCAGTTTATTATTCACCGGTGTATTTGTGCAGACAACAATGTGTTTGGCTTTTACAACATGACCTTCCGCGGTGATAATTCCGTCGGAGTTAATTTCCTTCGCGTGCGTGTCGGTATAGATCTGTCCTTCATATTCAATGATCGCTTCGCACAAACCCTTGAGATATTTCAATGGATGAAACTGTCCCTGGTTTCGGAACTGCAGACAAGGGCCGGGTTCATTGATCCCCGGGATATCTGAAAGTTGCGTAACGTCCAGCCCGGCTTTCTGCGCGGCCACGTATTCCTTCATCAATGAGTCAGGCTTATCGTTCTTGTGCAGGAATAAATATCCCGACACGCGTTCGAAATCGCAATCTATCCCTTCTGTTTCGATCACCGATTCGATAAAATCAATGGCGCGCGAATGGCTTTCGGCAATGAGTTTTGTGCTTTCTTCACCGTACATGGTTTCGAGGTCGTAGTACCGGTCGTCCAATGCTGATACCAGGTGTGCACTCGTACGACCGGTTTCCCCGCTGCCAATGTTGCCGTCTTCAACAAGCACAACACGGATTCCGTGCCGAGCCAGATTGTATGCAACACTTACGCCGGCAATTCCTCCGCCGACTACCACAACATCTGTTTCGAGACTGGTGGTTAGTTTACGTGTGGCAAACGGTTGTACGGAAGCTATCCAGTAGGTAGCGTTGGTCCCTGAAGTTTCTTTGCCGCTTCTCTCCGGAGTTTTATCGGGTTGATTTGAGTCTGTCATACTGATCAGTGTTTTTTACACTCCTGCAAAAACAATTCCTCTAATTGCGTGCGCTCCTGCACAACGGTTCACGCGGCAACTGTTCTTCCGCAACGTGTGTGAATTGCACACTGTGTGGAAATTTCTACTCAATGTTGGCGGATATCCACGCGTAATGAACAATCGAAACACAGGCGCAGGGGAGGAATTGGAAAATGGCACATCATTTTCTATGCATGTGCAGCCCCTAAGTTTTATTTAAAAAATGACCGTATGAAAACCACAATCAAAATCGCGCTTCTTTTAGCTGCATTTTTATTTTCCGGGACAATGATCCAGGCGCAGGAGAAGAAAAAATCCCAGGACACCGCTTACATCAACAGTAAGAAGCGGATGGATGAACAGCGCAACCGTGAAGCGGAGGAGAAACGCAAAAACGACAGTCTCCGGAAAGTCCGCCGCGCAGATAGTATGAACGAAGTCCGTCGCGCAGACAGTATGCGCTACGTGCGCCCTATGCCGGGAGATACAATCAATCCTCCGGATAAAAACCGGCGTGACTCAGCTCAGAAAGGAGTTCCGCCGCGGATGGATAAAGGAGCGCCACCGAAGGGACCGAATCCAGCTAACAAAGAAGAGTAGGGAGAAAAAAACAGACGCAAAGGCGCAGAGTACGCAAAGAAAAACCGCAAAGGAGGACTGGAAATATCTTCTTTGCGATTTCCTCAGCGGTCTTTGCGCCTTTGCGTCTATGGCTCACCGGATCATCACCCCCGGTATATTCAGCAACGGTATCGGTGTAAAGTTTTTTTCGTTGATGGACTCAGGCAGGAAAACATATTTTTTGTCGAACACCTGTCCGTCGATGTAAAAACTCACCCAGTATTCGTTGGTCAGCCCGAGTGTGTTTTCCATGATCGGTTCTACGCGAGTGAATTCGAGATCAGGAATTTCTTCGTAGAAATGACGGAGTGTAGAAGTAGTTCGTGGCTCACCGTCCAGTTCGCCGTAACCGCGTGAAGTCACAATCACATTTTTGATCGGAACGATGTGCAGGTTGATGAGAAATACATTCCAGAGATTCTGGCCGTCGTTTTCTTCGAGCACTACGGCCATTACAATGTCTTCGACGGTGGGAATATCGATGTCCTTCTTCATATGCGTCTACAAATCTAGGAGAATTCGTTGGAAAAATTCACCGCAGAGGCGCAGAGGTGCGGAGGCGTTTCTTAATCGAAGTAAGCAATGATCGCAGAGTATGGTCTCCGCACGCGGTACGTCATTGCGAGAGGAGCGAAGCGGAACGAAGCAATCCCACCTTTAAGAGATGGGATTGCTTCGCTTCGCTCGCAATGACTACCGTACAGCCATCGCCGCATCGAGATAGTAATACACATCCGCCGGAATATCATCCGAATCATTCGGCAAACGTTTTTCTCCCAGGCGCACGATGATCATGTCGAGGTCAGGAATGGCGATCACGTACTGCCCCAGGATTCCACGCGCATAGAAAATGCGATGTCCCTGGTAGTCGGGCATCATCCACCATGAATAGCTGTAGGTGGTGCACGGTGTGCCGTCTGCGTTATTCATTCCGCACGGAAGAACAGATTGCAGCGCATACTCTTCCGGAACAATTTGTTTTCCGTTCCATCGGCCGCTGTCGAGGTAGAGTTTCGCAATGCGTGCAAAATCGCGCGCGTTGGAATTGAGACAACAAAATGTTTTTTCATTTCCGTTTTCGCAGTCGAGGCTCCAGAACGCCGGCTCCTCGGCACCCATGGGAATCCAGAGTTTCTCGGAAGCATAATCGGCGAGTGTTTTGCCTGTGGCTTTCATGAGTACAAAGCCAAGCACCTGCGTGTTACCGCTCAGGTAGCGAAACGTAACTCCGGGCGGTTCCGTCACGTCTGTGTAGTTCATGGTGAGCGCACGAAGATCACTTCCGTAATACGCTTCGGCCGGGTAGGCGAGCGGGTTCACGTAGTCTTCGTCGAACGCCACGCCGGAACTCATGGTGACCAAATGGCGCAAGGTAATTTTCGCGAGGTCGCCTTCTCTATACTCCGGGAGAAAATCGCCAACCGGTTGATCGAGCGATTTGATGGTTCCATCCTGGAGCGCGGCACCGAGCAAAACACTCACTACGGTCTTCGCCATCGAGAACGAGTTGGTGTATGATTTGTCGGTGAATACGCCCCAGTATTTTTCATGGACCAGTGAATCGTGTTCGATCACTAAAAATGCGCCGGATTTGATCGCCAGCATTTTCTCTTCGAGTTCTTTCGGAATTGCTTTGGTATTGTACCGCGATGATTTCGGCCAGGGTTGCGGAGTTCCTGTTTTGACTTCGCGGTTGCAGAATATTTCGTACTCATCCACGGCGGGACCAGAACGTCCCTTGGCATACGTATTCCATACACCTTTGTAGAGATACGTGCGCCCGGTGAAGAGAATAAACAGATTGGCGATCACGAGGATCACGGCCAGAACAATGCCGGTACGTTTGAGGAATTTCTTCATAGGGGGCGAAGCTTAGGTGTTAAACGAAGTTCGCGGGAATAAGGTTATGGCAGGTGGACTGAAGGTGATTGGCGCAGTGAAAACCGCTGAAGCGGTTGAACAACCGGACTTGCACCATTGCCGGGGGCTTAAGCCTCCGGCAATGGTGCTTCGAGAGATGTTGAACGGTTTCAACCGTTTTCATCAGTGGTGAGCGAATGATTTTTGATCGACATCATCAGCAACAGAAAAACGCACGTACGCGGGTTCATCAGTAAATGATTATTCTTCGGGAAAGAATAAAGTTACTTTCTACAATCCGGATAACATACACACCCGGTTCCTGGCTGGAAAGATCAAGTGTTACAACTTCAGGTTTATCCGAATAGTTTTGCGTGCTGATCAACTCACCCAAACTGTTGTACACTTCAATCTGAAAGGATTCATCCGGTGAATCAGAAAAATTGATGTTGACGATTCCATCTCCCGGGTTGGGATATAGCGTGATCGAATCCGAAACCGGCAGCGAATCATTTTCCGGGTTC
>DATHKF010000707.1:0-4793 GCA_035489505.1 Bacteroidia bacterium
GCGCTGAGACGCGGAGCACATTGCATGTGAGCCTGCTATGATCGCGTAGGCACTACTCTGCGGTCATTGCAACCTTTTTAAGTCCTGATCTCTGCGCCTCAGCGTCTCAGCGGTGAAATTTTATCACTAATCAACAAGAAATACAGTTGAGGTAAAATTCAAAATTGACCCGCTTCGCGATTTGTGTTGATTTGAAATCACCGCGGAGGCGCTGAGACGCGGAGCACATTGCTTGTGAGCCTGCTATGATCGCGTAGGCACTACTCTGCGGTCATTGCAACCTTTTTAAGTCCTGGCCTCTGCACCTCAGCGTCTCTGCGGTGAAATTTTATCACTCATCAAGAAATACAGTTGAGGTAAAATTCAAAATTGACCCACTGCGCGATTTGTGTTGATTTGAAATCACCGCGGAGGCGCTGAGACGCGGAGCACATTGCTTGTGAGCCTGCTATGATCACGGAGGCACTACTCTGTGGTCATTGCAACCTTTTTAAGTCCTGATCTCTGCGCCTCAGCGTCTCTGCGGTGAAATTTTATCGATCATCAACAGGAAAGTAAATACCTCTATGATCTCTGTGGTAAAAAAATCCGCAATCTGTTGCCCGTCTCAGATCTCAATCATCAGGAGCGTCATGTCATCCGTTTGAGCGGTATCGCCTCTGAACTTTTCGATTTGTTCGCGGATGTAATTGCGCTGCTGCTCAAGCGGTAACTGGGCAGACTTGCGAAGAATGGCTTTGAAATTCGCCGATCCGAAACGTTTCCCGCTCTGGTCGAGCTGATCCACCATACCGTCGGTAAGAAAAACAACGCGGTCGCCGTCTTCCAGGGAAATCACCTGTGAAGTAGACATTGAACTGTTGTACGTGGTTTCACCAATGCTTGTTTTATCCTGCATGGTTAAAATCAATTCGCCCTGGCGAAGGATCATCACGCGTGTTTTTGCTGAAGTGAGGCGAAGGATTTTTGCATCCAGGTCAATTTTTGCAACGGCCATGTCAATGCTTTCGCTCACCGAATCGCGCGTATCTTTTTTCAGCAGCGTGCAAATGAAATCATTGATCTGCGAAGCTGTTTTTTTCGGCGACTGGCTTAAGATCTGCGGATTGGAAACAATCCACGCAGTTACAGCGACAGAAATAAATGCAGCGGGAACACCTTTACCGGTAGCGTCACCAAAAATGATGTTCAACTGGTTGTGGTTCTTGCGCATCCAGTATACATCGCCGCTGATCGGGTGTGCCGAACGGAAAATGAGCTGTGTTTTTTCGTGCTCTTTTTCCAGTTCTTCCGACGACTGGTAAAACACTTTCTGCACTTTGTGTGCGCGGGAAATATTGTACACCAGGTCGATCTGGCTTTGCGTTACCGGGAATGCATTCATCTCCGGTGTGCGTGCCGAATCCAGCGCGATAATAAAACGCGTGGTTATGTTGTGTTCGTCGCGGATCGGGCAGATCACTGCGTATCCCGCTGTAAACTGTTCGTTCTTGCTTTTTACCGACAGGAACCCTTTCCAGTTGCCGTTTGCATCAGCATGCTGAAGCATGGACATGATGGTGTTGGAACCGAGATGGCCTGAAAGAATCCGGTGCAGCGGTTTACCAATGATTTCAAACCGGGAAACATTCAGCATGGAACAACAGAGATCGTTGACGTGAATAATTGTTCCGTCGATGTCGCAATACATGTTCAATGCAACCTGGTCGAGTACGAGACTCCGGATGTTGAGTTCCCGTGAAATGATTTCCTGCTGTGCAGAAACTTTACGTGGTTTTAGCATCGTGTCTTCGGGAATTGTCAGTTGGCGTAAACGTATCATGTTCTTTTCGTTTTTCCGGGGCTACCATTTGTGGCAGAGGGCCCGGGGTTTGTTTTGGGGTTGAACTGTGAATCACTTTTTCATTGGTGATTTACATGATACAAATGTATTCCTGCGCACAGCCATCTGCACGCCAGAAGAGGCACGCGATTTACAGGTGTAAGAATCCGGGAAGATTTGTTGGAACTCTGGGGTAATGTCTTTTACACGGTGGACTCGGTTTTTAAAACCACATAGCTACATAGATCACATAGATTATCGGGTTAGTAAGAACTAAGTTCACATCAGGCTCCAATTGCCAAAGGCAATTTTTTCCTCCCTATGTGCACTTCGCCAAGTCTATCCCTATGTATCCTATGTCTCTATGTGGTTAAATGAGGCCCGTGCTGAGCTTGTCGCGCCGTGTAAACAACATTAGCTGATCAAACTGTCCGAAGGACTCCTATGGAGAGACATTACCGAACTCAGAGTGTCTTGAGACTCTCTTCGGTCAGTGGTTTATTGAGGAACCGGCACACTGCGCCGTATTTGTGGGAACGCTCGAGATCGGCAGGATCAATGGAACTGGTAAGAATGGCAACCTTAACGAACGACTTGATGTCCTCGTCCAGTTTTTCAAACTCTTCCAGAAACTGGAAACCATCGAGGATAGGCATGTTGATATCCAGGAAAAGCACCGAAGGCAAGTGATCTTTGCGAAGTTCCTTGTTAAAGGAAAGGTTCCTGAGAAATTCAATGGCGCTGGTACTGCTCGTGTTTACGTACACGATATCCGAAAAGCAACTGCCTTTAATGATTTTTTCATTGATGTAGTTGTCGATTTCATTATCATCAACCAACATCACAATTTTATGAGCAGTAGCAGGGGCGGGTGTGATCATTCTTACCGGGGGGCTTTATCAAATATATTAAAAATGGTTTAAGTATTCAGCCGCCTTTTCGTTTGCTTGCGCTATTCATGTGATTATCGGTGGATACAGGACGATTGCCAGACACCCCTCGTCCTCTTTTTCTTACAGCTTCACCATGCGTGAACTTTGGTCGTAACTGCTTCCAAGTAAACGTACTGTATACACCCCGGCAGCCAGCTGCCCGGTATTGATCGTGTTCTGCCCTTCGCGGCAAGATTGCTCGAGGACCACACGGCCGGCAGCATCTATAATGATCAGGTTTACTTCTTCAGTTGCATTCACCACGAACGATGTTGTGAATGGGTTCGGGTAAACCGACATTGCATTTCCTGCGATTTCCGGATTCGCAATAGAAGTAGTTAAAACGCTTCCGAGCGTGAGGGTTCCATTGGGCTGAAACGCGGTTGCCGTAGTTACATTGCCTGCAGCAGAGGTTCCAACCGGGGACGAAGCGCCCAGCGAATTCCAGGTGTTTGTAGCGTTGTAAGCCACGTCAATGTCCAGCAATGTAGCTACTGCACAGCTGCGTGCCGATTCCCAGCTCAGCGTAACATACACAGAATCAGTTCCGCTGTTCTGAACGAGGTTCCATTGTTCACAATCAGAAACAACGGCAAGGGGGGCGTTCACCGGCTGACCTGAAGAGGAGGGCGCGATGAACGAAAGAATGTATTCACAGGTGTACGATGAGTTTGCATCAGTGGTTCCGGAAATAGCAATGGGAGCGTATACGAAACCATTACCTGTTGGAAATGTAAATGCCTGGCTGCCATTTTTGGTAACCGGACCAACAACGTGTGAAGAATCGTGCATACCGGTCAACAGTACGAAGTCGTGTATCTCCAGCACAGCGGAAGAGCTTGTACGAAGATTTCCTTCGGCAAACTGAAGATTTTGTGAAGGCTGATCAAGCACCAGCGATGAAAGCAATGTTACCTGGTCGAGTTCTTTGTTCAAAACGATATTGCCGTTGAACGCTGATGGATTTCCGCTTGCGTTCACAACCTGTGGATCTTTTCCGAAGAAAACCAGTGTGGAAGAAAAATCCTGGAATCCTGCAAGTACGGTAACATCGCCTTCGCAGATTACCGGTGAACCGGTGAGCGCTCCGTTAGCAAGGACAAGTAAATTTTCAACGCGGAAGCTGTCGGTTGCGGCAATTTCCATCGTGAACAAGCCCGCAGATGGTGCACCAACGAACGCAACATTGTACAAAGAAACACTGTGACCGTAAACACGTGCAGAAACAGGTGAAGAAGTTGGATCGTAGCAAGCAAACACGGTCCAGCCTTCGTTGTGATCAAGGGTTCCGTTGAAATGAGCAAATACAGTGTCGGCTGCAGAATGCATGCCTTCAATGAGGAAAGTGTCGGACGGCATTTTGAACGAACCATTGATCAGCGTGAACGAATTCACAGCGAAATCACTTGTTCCAACAGCAGGCTCAACTTGTCCCGCAGGTTTGCTGATCACTAATCCGCAGGTAGAACCGTTAGAACCGAAACGGTAGTAACGCTGGTAAAGGGAACCACGCATAGAGATAGAACCGTTTCCGCCATCGGCACCATTGTGTACGTACAGCTCACCTTCGCACGACCACTGTCCTTCAACCAAACCATCGGCATGGTGAAGTTCACTGATGGTGTTCAGTGTTTGTCCGTTTGCAACTACGAGTGATGAAGGAGTTCCCGGTGAACAGGTAGATTGTGCTTCGATCAGTACTTTGCTGAAATTGGTTCCGGCATTTACTGCAACAACGAACTGCAACGCGCTGCATACTCCATCGGGGCAGAATGCAACCACTCCGTAATTCGCGAAGAACATTCCACCGGTTTGTTTGAAGATGGTGTCATTCCAATTATACTGTCCGCCGATGCGCAACTGGTCGTCTGTTGAAATAAACGTTCCTCCGGTTTGTGTAAAGCGTGAAAGCACTTCGATGAATGCGCTTGCACCGTAAAACGATCCGTCCTGCTGGATGAACCCGCTGTTGGTGATTGTCGCAATGGGTGAGCCAACCAGGTTTATACTTCCTGAATAACCCTGGAGGATATGAAACC
>DATHKF010000708.1:0-8983 GCA_035489505.1 Bacteroidia bacterium
CAATGATCAGTGTTCCTTTGGTAATAAAGTCTCCTTTGATAACCGTTCCGGGCTGAATGGTTACTGTAACACCCGCCTTAACATACACCCACCCGTCGAGCAGGTAAATGTTGTTGCTGGTCCAGGTTTCGTTTGCTGTAATATTTCCTTGCTTGATGATCTGGGCATTTATTCCCAGGGTCGCCGCGATCATCAGGCTGCAGGTCAGTACTAGTTTTTTCATTGTGTTTGTCTTTTTGAGTGTCTGTTATTCGGAAACAAAACTACCTGTGCACTATAACGCGGGTGTGAATGGGGCTTTATATAAATGTTATGGAAGGTTATGGCAGTGTGAAGTCTGTGCATGTACCACAGCCCACAAACAGGAGCCTGTGCCGACCCTTTGCCCGAATCAGCGGATTTTCGTTTGTTACCAAAAGGAAAAGGAATTGTTGCCCGACAAAGACGTAACGTGGTGTTTACGTCAGGGGGTAGTGACTTAGTTTGGCTAACAGGAGCTGAAGGAAACCGCTTAAGCGGTTGAGTAACCAATCGCTATAGCAAACTTCGCAAACGGTTTCAACCGTTTTCCATTTCAGGGTCACTGCGAGGCACGAAGCAGTCTCTTCTCCGGAGAGGAGACTGCTTCGTGCCTCGCAGTGACTCCTCAGTTGGTCTTCGGTTCGAATAAGCGCACCGTTACGCCAAACGTCACGTACGTACCGCGTTTAAACGACGACATGATGTTGTCCGTCTTGCGGTCAAGACCATTCGCATCTTCATCCTGCATGAGCAACGTTTCCTGGTTCAACAGATCGGTGATGTTTAAACGGATGTCGATGTTCTTGTTCTTTCCGAGTGTCTTCACAATCGAAAGATCGAGTTGATGACGCGGCATTTCGTAGATCTCCGGAACGTCGAGTACACCTACCACTACTACACGCGGACCGATAACGTTGTACATCACGTTCACCTGCCAGCCGGAAGAATCCGTTTGCCAGAACAACCCGGCGTTTACAATCCATGGCGACTGTCCCATCATCGGGCGCTTGTTGGCTTGCGGACCTGTGTATGTACTGGACAATGTGATTTCGCTATAGATATAAGCCGCATTGGCCACGATCGACAGGTTGCGGATCACCGGAACATTCACGCTGTCGAGTTTCTTGCGGATCTCGAATTCGATACCGTAACTGGTTGCAAGCGGTGCGTTGTCCCATGTGAAACTGCGGATACCACCTGCACCCACACCGGGAACGAAATACATTTCGATCGGATTTTTAAAACGCTTGTAGAAAACACCTACTGTGATGTTCTCACCCGGACGCGGATAAAACTCCCAGCGCAAATCAACGTTGTCGATCTCCGCGGTCTGGAGCGAATCGTTTCCTACGTTGATCGAGTTCGAAATGAAATCGTAGAAATACAACGGTGCTATTTCGCGGAACTCCGGACGGTTTAGTGTTTTGCCATACGCCGCACGAACGAGCATGCGATCGGTGAAGTTGTACGCAATATTGAGTGAAGGCAAAGTGTTCAGTTTATCGTTGTTCACAATAACCGTATCGCCATTCTGTTTGTTGCTATTCAATTGCTGAACGTTGTGTTCCAGACGCACGCCGGCACTGACCCGCACGCGCTCGTGTTTTTCTCCATCCGTTTTTCCTTTGAACGAACCGAACGGCAACAAAACCATCGCGTATCCGGCCTGGAGATTATTCGTTGCAAAATAAGAATCTGAAGGTTTCGTGTCTTCGTCAATCGCAAAACCATCTACGTTATTGACATTCTCCGGAGAGAAAATCTGGTCAATGGTCGTAGTCAGCAATGCATAATTGCCGTAGGTCTGGAACGATCCGCCTTTGTAACCGATGTTCCGCACACCGAAATGTCTTTCTTTCGATTCGATGTACGCACCTGCTTTTACAGTGAACGTAAATCCGTCTTTTTTTGCAACCGAATCTTTTCCAATCGTAATATCCTGCTCGAGGTTCATTGAACCCGCCATGGTGTGTTCATCCATCGCTACGTAAATACGGCTCAGGTAAAACGGCTGCGCGCTGTTCGGAACATACAGGAAATACGGATCATCTGGCCCTGCACTGAACGGCGAATAGTAGCGTGCACGTTTCCAATCGGGATCATTCCGGCGACCGAGTGAATACGCCAATGTATAATCCAAACGCGTGCGCTTGTTGTTGAAATCATGTTCCGCACCAATCTGCCCGGTGTAAATGGTCCGTTGTACGTAGTGGAACGAATATTCGTGACGGTATTCTCCATCTTCGAAATTACTTCCCGTACGGAACGAATTTTCATTGTCACCCAATTGGTTGAAAAGGTTCTTCACGGTGAAACGGTGCTGACCGGCTTTCCCGAAACGGAATGCGTTGTTCTGCACAAAAGCAATACGCACACTGTTTACATAATTCGCGTCATCGTAATTGATCAGTGTATCGCTGTGTGTCGCGCCCGGACTAAACGCGTAGTAATCGTACCGTTTTTGATTCCAGTAACTGTTGGTGTTGGAATAGTTGATGGACGTAATATTTCCAAACTGGAATTTCGGTTTACTCAACCGGTAACTGAGCGTGAGATTAAAACGCTGGTCAGGATTAGCATCACTGGTTTCGTATCCCCATGTATTTTGCAGGGATTGACCTACGGTCTGCAATGCTGCAGGACTGAGCATAGGATTGCGGATGTTTGCTGGAAAATCAGCAGGAAGTTCACGCGACTTCAAACCCAGTCCATACGCATCACGAGTGCCCACACGATTCGCCTGGAACGGTTCAAACGTTGTTCCTGAACGGTAGCCAAACTGGTAATTGAGGTTCAGGCTGGTTTGCTGGGGAATATCCGTAGTTGTGAGACGAACTACTCCTCCGGCAAATTCTCCCGGCAAATCAGCTGACGGCGATTTGGTGACCATGAAACGATCGATCATCGGCGCAGGAATCAAATTGAATGAGAATGCTTTCACATCGGATTCCACAGAAGGCGCAAGTACATTGTTCAGCAAAACGGAATTGTAACGCTCAGAAAGTCCGCGGATAATGATGAAACGATTGTCCACCAGCGTTACTCCCGGAATTCTTCGCGCAACCTGTCCGGCATCGGTGGAAGTAGATTTTTTAATTTCTCCCTGCCCTTGTCCGTCTGTTGCGTTATTTCCTTCCTGGATATCTTTCAATACCGTTGCCTGCGACTGCGTAGGTTTGATCCCAACAATCGTTACGAACCCGCTCGTATCATTACCAACGAGTTGTGCTGCTTTTTCCAATGGAAAATCAACCGTGGTTGTTTTACCTGCTGTAACCACCACATTTTTCACCACTACCGGCGCATAACCCGTGTACTTGCAGGATACGCTGTACGTTCCCGGCGGAACTTTGATTTCAAATTTTCCATCGAAATCTGCAGGCGCTCCTAATGATGTGCTGTCTATGCGTACAATGGCTCCGTACGCGGGCGCGTCATTATTGTCTTTTTCGGTCACCGTTCCGGCAATTGTTCCTTTTTGGGACCAAACTCCGAAACTCCACAGGGTCAGCAGTAAAACGAGGGAAAAACGCATGTTTTTGATGGATAAATTACAGTGCAAAGAAACCTCCGGAACTTAACGGATACATTACGCCAGTATGAACATGGTGTTAAGACAATGGAGTTAAAAGGAGAATTCCACAGGATTATCTTAATTTTATATTAACATGAGTCAGTGAGTCGCCTGTTAACTTTGACCCGGTAAATTAAGAGAAGATGAATAATACTGACCAAAAGATTTTGCTGGTAGATGATGAGCCGGACATCCTTGAATTTTTGAGTTACAATCTCAAAAAAGAAGGCTACCAGGTGTACACCGCCGGAACCGGAGAAGAAGGAATTGCCGTTGCAAAAAAAGAACAGCCACACCTTGTCTTGCTCGACGTGATGATGCCGGGAGTCGATGGAATTGAAGTCTGCAGGGAATTGCGTGCGGCACCGGGAATGGATAGCGTTGTTATTGCATTCCTTACTGCGCGCAGCGAAGACTATTCGCACATTGCAGGATTTGAAGCTGGCGCTGACGATTACATCAACAAGCCGATCAAACCGCGTGTACTGCTGAGCCGCATCAAAGCATTGCTGAGAAGAAATCCGAACGGAAATGATTCAACTGCTGTTGACGTTGGAAAACTCCGTATCGATCGTGAAAGCTATCTCGTGTTTAAAGAAGGCGCAGAAATTTCTCTGCCACGAAAAGAATTCGAACTGCTTTCCCTGCTTGCATCGAAACCCGGAAAAGTTTTCGCTCGCGACGAGATCTTAAACAAAGTCTGGGGCGATGAAGTGGTTGTTGGTGATCGCACGATCGATGTGCACATCCGCAAGCTCCGTGAAAAACTCGGCGAAGAGTTCATACGAACTGTGAAAGGCGTAGGATATAAGTTCGAGTTTTAGAAAACGAAATTGTCCAGCGTCAATATCAGTCAACATGTCTCTACTGGGTAGTGTCGCAGTTTGAACATTTGATATTTTGACACGGCGACACGGCGCTAAAAAGAAGCACGAAACCCGTTCTAAGCCCGGGCGCTCACGGCGCGTTACCGTTATCTCGCCGTGAGCGCTTGGGCTTAGAATAAGAAATGCCGTAAAAATGCGCCGTGTCGCCGTGTCAAAAAGCAAAGTGAGACACTACTCTCTACTGACGCTGATACTGACACTTTTCCCTTAACTTTAGCGGCATATGAAACAGCTTTCCCTCCGAACGCTTGCCCTTTATGCAGCGGTTATTGTAGGAACCATTTCGATGATCATCGCTGTGGTTACGGAGTATTTCATCGAAGACCGTATTGAATGGCTGGGCATCATCACCGGCGGAATCGTCAGCATGGCGCTTACACTGGTTTCATTTTCCTGGTTCACCAAACGGTTTATCAGCAACCGGATCCGCGCGCTGTACAAAACCATTTACAACGTAAAGCTTCCCGACAACGAACAACTGACTTTGCCCGGAAGCGGCGATGAGCTCATCAATAAAATTCAGATCGAAGTAACGGAGTGGGCAAAGAACCGTTCTTCTGAAATTGAAGATTTACGTAAACTCGAAATTTACCGGCGCGAATTTCTCGGCAACGTTTCACACGAATTGAAAACACCCATTTTCAATATCCAGGGATACATCAGCACGCTGATCGAAGGCGGCATTGAAGACCCGGCGATCAACAAAAAATATCTCGAGCGCACCGAGAAAAGTGTTGAGCGCATGATCACCATCATCCAGGACCTTGAATCCATTTCGCGGATTGAATCCGGTGAGATGACCCTCGATCTCGAAAGTTTCGACATTGGCAATCTCGCGCAGGATGTGATCGAAGGACAGGAAATGAAAGCCGGTAAACGCGGAATTAAATTGCGCGTTCGTGAAAGTCTCAATACAATCCGCGTGCTTGCCGACAAAGACCGCATCCGCCAGGTGTTCACCAATCTCGTTGTCAATTCCATCAAGTATGGCAAAGACAGCGGCGAAACGGAAATCCGTTTGCTCGATATGGAAGACCACGTGCTGGTAGAAGTATCCGACAACGGAATCGGGATCGGCAAAGAACATCTTCCACGTTTGTTCGAACGTTTTTACCGCGTCGACAAAGGCCGTTCACGCGAACAAGGAGGAACAGGACTTGGTCTTGCGATTGTGAAACACATTCTCGAAGCGCATGGTCAAACGATCAATGTGCGGAGCAGTGAAGGTGTAGGATCGACGTTCTCGTTCACCTTACGCAAGGGAAAATAAAATTGCCACAAAGGCGCAAAGGCTCTAAGAGTCACAAAGTCATTGCGAGCGAAGCGAAGCAATTCCGTCTATCGAAGAGGAGACTGCTTCGTTCCGCTTCGCTACTCTCGCAGTGACGAGCTGCTTAGAGTCTTAGTGACTTCGTGGCAAAATCACCTCCTTCTCATCTGATTTTCCACTTCTCTCGTGGAACGAAATCCTCCTTCATCCTGCGTATTTTGCACAATCAAATCCGCTATATGAAGAAACTTTACCTTTTAGTTGCCCTTGTCTTCAGTTGCCTGGGTGCGAACGCACAGCAGGACAAATGCGCGTCCATGACTTTGCTCGACCAGCAGATGCAGGATGCAAACGTGGCCAACCGGATCAACATGACCCGCCAGGCTGCGGCACAGTGGCGCGCGCAACATGCCGGTGAAGTACGCAGTTCATCCGCGCCAGTAGTGACCATTCCAGTGGTTGTGCATGTACTCTACAAAACACCCTCGCAGAATATTTCCAATGCGCAGGTCTATTCACAGATCGCCATTCTCAACCAGGATTATCGCCGACTCAATCCAGATACTACAAATACACCAGCCGTATTCGATTCCATCGCTGCGGATATCAATATTGAATTCTGTCTCGCCACGATCGATCCGCAGGGAAATCCTACGGATGGAATCACGCGCACATCAACAACGGGCGGACAACTCTTCGGTTTTTTCAGCCCACTTTTTGAAGATGCGAAATACGATTCACTCGGCGGAAAAGATGCATGGCCTGCTGATAAATACCTCAACATCTGGGTGTGTGAAATGATTCCGGGATTACTCGGCTACGCACAATTTCCCGGCGGCGATCCTGCAACAGACGGAGTTGTTATTGCATACACTGCTTTTGGTGATATCGGAACAGTTGCCGCACCTTCTACCTTGGGCGAAACCACCACGCACGAAGTCGGTCACTGGCTCGGGCTCTTCCACATCTGGGGCGACGACAACGACTGTATTGCAGGAAGCGATTCCATTGCAGATACACCAAACGCCAGTGTAGCATCCGCAAGCGATTGCAACGTTACGCTGAACAGTTGCGCAAACGAAGATCCCTTCTGGGGATCAGTTGATCCGCCGGATATGGTACAGAACTACATGGACTATTCACACGATTCGTGCATGAATATGTTTACCGAAGGACAAAAGGCACGGATGTATTCCTTCCTCTATGCAGATCCGGTACGCTTTGGATTGTTCAGCTCTCCGGGTGGATGCAACGGCGTAGGCATTGTCGAAACCGCAATGTTCGATCACTATTTCAGCGTATATCCGAATCCAACCGATGGAATTGTAAACGTGAATTATTTCGGAACCGGTTCCGCCGCCATGACCATCGACATTCTCGACATCACCGGAAAAATTGTTGGATCATACACCACGAACGCTTACAGTTATTTCATCGACCTGTCACATCTTCCTGCAGGAATGTACACGATGAAAATCACCGGCGCTGAAGGAACCGCCACAAAGAAATTGATTTTGCAGTAACCCCTGATCCCGTATCCTTACCTGAGAGAGAAGAGAGTCGAAAGGCTCTCTTTTTTTGTTGTGATGGCCGCAGAGGCGCAATGGCGCAAAGAAAAACGCAGAGATCTTACGTTAAATGTTTCTCGCTGTATTACAAGTAATCATTTCCAGCACAATCACGCAGTGATTCCTTTGCTGCCTCTGCTCCCTAAAAACTTTGCGAAAACTTTGCGTCATCGCGCCTCTGCGGCCATTTCATAGTGTCTCGATCGCCTTCTCCACTCCTCCATCAATCCTACCTGCAAAAAAATCCATTTTCTTCGTTGCTTCCAGCGCCTTCTCCAATGAAAACTTCGTTTGCTTCACACTCACCATCTGTCCGCGCTTCATGTGAAACTCCGCGAGATATTCCTGCTCGGTTTGTCCCGGTGTGGGAACACAGATCAGTTTTTTTCCAGCCATCGCGAGATCGCACAACGTACTATAACCGCCGCGTGAAACAACAATTGACGACGATGCAATCGCATCCGCCAGTTTCTGATCGTCGAGATGGTTGATCATCGTTACACCCGGCAAAGGTTCCGAATGATGCGGTTGCCCGGGTTGTCCGCGGAGAATGAGTGAAGGCACAGGATGCGATTTCAGTTCCTTCAGGATCATGTCTTCAAAAATGGTGCGTTGCGGTTCGGGTCCGCTGAGCATGAACAAAACCTGTTCTGTCGTTTTTACTTTCGATGGCGGAAGCAATGAAAAACGTGTCAGCGGTCCAACATACCGGTAATTCTTCTTCGGACGTTTCAGGAAAGCCAGGTCGCCGGATAAATTATCCTTGCCGGCGTTATCCGGAATCCATATCTCGTCAAACTTCGCGTAGAATTTTCGGTGCAATGCACTTGCGGCGAGCGTGAGCATTCCTGCTTTCACACGAAGCTGGTGGGTGATGAAAATATTTTTCGTTTTGTCGGAACGGAAATTCAGCCGGTTATCCGAAATGATAATTTCCGCACCGGTTTCTTCAGCAATACGCTGCGCCGATTTTCTTTCTTCACGCAATGCTTTCGCAATCCGCGGACCGCTTCGCGCCATGTGCACCATGAACTGATCGCTTTTCGGGTAGGTGATGTCATAACCCGGGCAACGGATAATTTTCAGATCAGGAAATCTCCGCGAGAGAAAATCGTGTGGCCTTCCGTCTGCAACGAGAATGACTTCGAAGCCGGCTTGCGTTAAATGGTGAATAACAGGGACGCTACGGGTGGCGTGACCAAGTCCCCAGTCGAGCGGGGCAACGAGTACGCGGGTTGGGGATGGAGGCATCGAACGAAGATAGTTGGTTGGTTAACTGGTTTCTGGCTTGACCCGTGCAAACCAGAAACTATTTAAACTTTTTAACTAACCACCTATATTTGCACCCGTGTCCAAAAAGAACAAACTCCAGCGTTTTGCCGAAATGAAATCCATGCCCAATGTGGTACAGTTTCACTTTGGCAATTTATCGAACGGCATACACCCGTTGCGCGGAAAATGGAAATCTGAATTTTTCAAAAACGACAAACCACTGGTCCTGGAGCTGGGCTGCGGAAAAGGCGAATACACCGTGGGCATGGCGCGGAAATTTCCCGACAAAAATTTCGTTGGTGTCGATATCAAAGGCGCACGCATGTACGTTGGCGCGACCCAGGCGATTGAGGAAAATTTACACAACGCCGCGTTCCTCCGCACGCGTATC
>DATHKF010000709.1:0-3187 GCA_035489505.1 Bacteroidia bacterium
TTTTCATTGTTCATGGAAAGTCCGCCTGTGCTGGTGAGGGCAGGAGCAAGCGGAATAAAGTTTTCTCCTTCCGGAAGATCGAGGTAACGGCCGTGATTGTAGTTTACATCCATGTCGGCGAAAATAGTTTTCGTGATCTCCCAGCGAAATGCGACATCAACACCCAGGCGGCGGGTTGCACCACTGATTTCTACAACGCCCTCATCGCCCACGTACACGAGTTCGTTTTCGAGATCAAGTCCCCAAAGCGAAACGTTCATGAGCAAACGGGAGAATAGTTTGAATGTACTTCCGGCTTCGTATCCGTATGCGCGTGGCACGCTGTTTCCGGCTTCACCCGAAACAACAGACCGTGCATCGTTGGAATGAAAACCAATTCCGCTTTTTGCGTAGAACTGCAGCGATGAAGTGGGAGTGTAGTACACGCTCAGTTTCGGACTTACACGCGCTTGTGATTTGGTTTGCATACCGGCCTGCTCCGGATCGAGGTAATCATCGTAACCGAAAACGAAATAATCCAAACGAACTCCGGCGTTGATGGAAAACTTATCGCTCAGCGCAACTGTTTCGTCAATGAACGCATTGATGTTCTGCTCGTACAATTTGCCTGATGCGATAGTGTCGCGCACAACACGTTTGATGGAACGCATTAAAGAAATTTCGCCGTTGTCGATGCGTGTGCCCGCACCAACGACCGTCCGGAATTCCGTTTTGCCGCAGTAAACCGTTTTGTCATACGAACCGGTGTAGCCGTAAATGTTTCTTCCGTTTTCAGTCTGGCGGATCTGGTCGCCGTTGATACTGTCGTTCAGGAAGAATGTGAAATTCGAATAGAGATTGAATGTGTAATGCGAATAGAAAAACTGGTTTTTGAATACACCACCTTTTTCTGTCCCTGAAACGAGGATCACGTTGGCATTTGTGCGCGATGTTTCTCCACCTTCGGTATTGTCGATGCTTCCGAAACGGGTGATTGTTTCCGCCAGGACAGCACGGTCAGGAATTTGTCCAGATGCATCCCACGACGATTTAAACGTAGAGAAACTCATCGACAATGTATTCCGTGCACCGATTCCGGTGGTATATTTTCCAAACACATTGTACCGGTTGAAATGCTGTGCACTTTCGAAATACGAATTCGAATAATTGTATTCTCCGGCGATGTATGCATTTTCATTGTTGCCCGTGAATATTTTTTTGCCAGGCAATCGGAACATGCCCACAGCGCGGTACGTATCGAACCGTCCGTATTCCATTTTCACCATGTTTTTGTCAATGGCGCTCTTCGTAAAAAATTCTCCGGAACCTGACGTAGCGAAATCGCCCTGCCGTGCAGAATACAATCCTTTATTGACATTGAGTTTGTCAACGGTTTCCGGGATCACGAAGTGAAAGTCGGCGTAACCTTGTCCGTGAGCGTGCGAAACCATGTTTACCGGAATTCCGTCAATGGAAACTGCGAAATCCGTTCCATGATCGACGTCGAACCCGCGCAGAAAAATCTGTTCTGCTTTTCCACCGCCAGCATGTTGTGCAATGAACAATCCAGGAACAAGTCTAAGCAAATCCTGCGCAGAATTGGTCGGGCGCAGCACCTTGTCTACCTGGTTAATGGCAGACAAGGACTGGCCGATATCTTTTGTACTGGTTACTGATATTTCTTTGAGCTGAACTGCGCCTTTCACGAGATCAACATTCAGTGTTGTATTTTCAGTTGCTGAAACGTTCACCGAAACATCCTGCGATACATATCCCAACCGGGTAAACCGCAATAGTGTTGATCCGGCTTGCAGGCCGTTCAAACGGAATTGTCCCAACGCATCCGTGAAAACTACGGTGTTTGTTCCCTGGACGGTGATGATGACATCGCTGAGTATTTCTTTGGTTGCCGAATCGCGTACCGTTCCTGTAACCTGCGAGGCGTGTGCAGATACGGAAGCGAAAAACGCAAGACAAACGACGATCGTACGAACGATCATTTTTGTAAATGAATGTTTCATGATGCAAACTGAATTGATGATGATGATTTCGCGAAACCGCGTTACGCATTTGCTATGTGCCGTATTGGCCGAAGTCCATCAGCATATCAGCAAATCAGGAATCAGCACATCAATGAGCGGGGAGGAGAGAAAGGAATAAGACCATAACCACCGCACGAAACCGCGCAGTGATTATGGTCAACCAACCTAAAATTGTGATTCAGTTCTTCGCCGAAAAAGGAAGAATCTGAAAGAAGATGTACGCTTACTTTGTTGTTCTGCAGTTTTGAATCTTTGGAATTTGTTTTTTCCGCATCTGCATTCGCATCTTTCACTTCAATGTGCATGTGGTACCCGCCGTTTTCATAGTGCACGGTTGCCACGTGATTGGATTCCCAGAACGTATGTGCAAGCATGTCCGCGATGACCGGTGCAACTGGTTTGAACAACGCAAAAGCGTAACAAACGAGCAGGAGTATGGCGAGTTGCTTTTTCATGGGTGGTTCAGGAAGAAATACGTAGTTGGGGGAGGGTTGGATTGGGTAATGAGGGTTATAACGCTGCAAAGGCTATAAGCCTTTTGAGGGTGGGGACCCTTGCATACTTTTTAGCCGCGGAGGGTTATAACGCTGCAAAGGCTATAAACCTTTTGAGGGTTGGGACCCTTGCATACTTTTTAGCCGCGGAGGGTTGTAACGCTGCAAAGGCTATTAGCCTTTTGAGGGTTAGGACCCTTGCTACCCCAAAAACGTCCGCTCAATCGTCCAATAAATCGCAATCAGCCCGATAATGGCCGAAATGGGAATAACAATGCGGTTTTTATACCACGATTTTTTCGAGAACCAGGCTCCCACCAGCGCCCAGCAGGCGAGGATGACGGTAATCTGACCCAATTCCACGCCCACGTTAAACGTGACCAGGGCGGTGACAAATTCCTTGTCGGGCAGCCCCAGTTCTGTAAGCACTCCGGCGAAACCCATGCCGTGAAGCAGACCGAAAACGAATACGACCAACAAGCGCGTGGGCTTGAGTTTGTCGGTGAGAATGTTTTCGACGGCCACAAAGAAAATCGACAGGGCGATCAGCGGTTCAACGATGTGCGAGGGCGGAGAAATGTATCCGTACATCGCAAGGCCAAGCGTGATCGAATGTGCAATGGTAAACGCCGTAGCCTGCCAGATGACGGATTTCAATTTCGGGTTGAGCAG
>DATHKF010000710.1:0-3325 GCA_035489505.1 Bacteroidia bacterium
ATTAGCACCATCCTCCGCGCGCGGACACGTGTGAATGGGTAAATTTTGAATCATTGAATTATTGAATCTACGCCTTATTCGAGCGGAGCCATTCCCATTTCCACCCACTCTTCACTCGCAGGGCCGTACATGCCAGCCACTTTCATTCCAAGAATGCGCATCATGATCACAAGTTCGCCGCGATGATGCGACTGGTGACGGATCAATACGCTCAGCGTTTCTCCTTTTCTCCATTCTTCACCGTACATGTTGTCTTTTTTTTCAAGATCAGCATCAGTCCAGTTCTTTTTCACCTGTTCCGCGCAGGAATCGGCCCACTGACGATATGCATCGATAAGTTCTTTTTTTGTCCAGAACAAATCTACCTCTTCATGATAACCGTCGATCTTCAAACCCGTACGCTCCATCATTTCACCTACGGTATGCGTAATGTGATACGCAAGACGCGAACAGCTTCTGACATTCGGGTGCACCTGCTCGTGAAAGCGGTGCTCATCAATGAGCGAAAATAATTTGAGTGTGGATTCGGTTTCGTATTTCCACTCGGCGAGAAAATCGTTGACTTGTCTGTACATGCCGCGAAGATAATACGTTATTTTTTCAGCGAGCTTGTCCGAAGCGGAACTGAAGGGCTCAGTCTGACAATATTCTTCGATGTAAATTTTGTGTAATGAGACAGGACAAACGTCTCGCTTTGGAAAATTCTTTAATTGTCCAAAGGACTCCTTCGGAGGGTAGTGTCTCAGTTTGCAATGTTGCATTCAACGGAGTTGGATAAGAAACGGTTGAAACCGTTTGGGAATTGTGTCAACTCTATTGCCGGGGGCTTAAGCCCCCGGCAATAGACAGTTCCAGATTGCTCAACCGCTTAAGCGGTTTTCATCATCGCATTGTGACCAAACTGAGACACTAGCCTTCGGAGAAACCACTTGTCAGACTTGAGCGGAGCCGAAGTCAGACAAGCGATGAAAATTCACGAATCACGAACCCCGGTACGTCGCCACCCACCCAGCATCCTGCATGTCTTTGAGTAAACGGAATGCATCATCGCCCCAGATCACATCAACCATCGGATCGGTGATCGGTCCATAACCTTTGAGAATTTCGAGTTGTCCTTCTGAAGGCATGAGTGGTTTACGCGCCCAGCCGGGACCAGGGCCTTGCGGTTCCAACGTGTTCGCCTGGTTGATTTTACGCGGCGCAGCAACGTAAAAAGGCCATTCTGCATAGCGCAAACGCCAGAGATCATTTACAGGATTGCACCGCATTCCACCATTGTACAACATGTGATTGATTACGGTATCGTTAAAAAATCCGCAGTCGATCAAACCATGTTCCGCAAATAAATTTTTGCCTTCCGGGTTTGCAGGGCTGGTTTGAAAACCGCACGCAATGCTCATGAACTCTGCCTGCGAAATGTTGGTGCCTTCAATGGGCTTTTTCGGATCGTCCCATTTTCGGATGATGTGAAACGTAACTGCCGTACTGTTGGCTCCGGGCATCAACGAAAAACCGAGGTACTCTTTGTAATACAAACTCACTTCCGACGATTGCTGCAGGAAACCAAAGCAGGTAATCGCGAAAATCAAAACAAGGAGTAAGGGCCTGAGCCGTTTCATGAGTGAGTCAAATTTAAGCAATTAAGGTCAAAATGGCCACGAAGGCACAAAGCCACTAAGTCGCACAAAGGCTTTACTTCGTGATGCTTAGTGTCTTGGTGACTTCGTGGCAAATCCATCAAATTTCGAGCCTTTGCACCTTATTTGACCGGTTCAAAATCCACGTGAAAATGGTCATCGTGCTGTTTATTGGTCGCCGGAGGCAGGTTCATGGCCAGGTAAATGCCTTTGTTTTTCACTTTTTTCCCGTTTGGCGTGGCGTAAAAATCGTCCTTCAGTTCAAGTTTAAGAATGACTTTTTTGACATGCAACCCGAGTTTACGCGCTTGTTTATCGAGCGATAAAATCTGCAGACCGAGAAGATTGAAGTCGATGGAAATTGTGCTGTCGCGGGTGTAACGTCCTTTGTCATCAAAATCAAGCGAGTAATGATACCCGCCACATGAGTCGAGTCCGTAATACGGCATGCTGTCTTTGACAAGCGGAACCATAAGATCAACACTCCGTCCGTTTTGATGCGTGCGATGTCCCGGAATGGGACCACCGTTCACGAGGCCCGATTCCATGTAACAGAATTTTCTGCCCGGTGCAGTCGTATTCAGTTCGTTGTATGAATTGAGCAACGTATTCATCATTTTATCGCTCATGAATTCATGTCCCATGATGTAACTCCCGGTATCGTAGCACCGGAAATTTACTCCTTCAAATGGCATGAGCTTTCCGTGTTCCATGGAACCACCGGCTTCTGTGCCGTGACAAATGCTGGGCAGTGAATCTCCTTTGTGTTCGCTGTAATATTTCTGTACGCGGTTCACCGGAATTTCATCGGGAGTGGAACTGAATTGTGCGGCTCCGGTAACAATTGCGGCGGTGAAGAAAAGGATCAGTTGTGGGGTCATGCGTTTTCTGTATTTAATTACTGAAATCTAGAATGAAAACGCGAGCCGGCCGTGTGGAGTTGTGCAGCTGCGCAGATTATTTCCGCAAGTGGAGGGAATGGGGAGATAAGCGGGTGATAGCCGCAAAGCCGCGGAGCTCGCAAAGGAAAACGCAGAGCACTTGCGTTGAAAAAGTAGAGGTTGCACTTTGCCTTCTAAAAAAATCTCACAAAACCTTTGCGGAATCTTTGCGTGCTCTGCGGCTTTGCGTCTATATTATCGGGAAATGCTTATTTTTACGACAATTCACGCAAACTCTATGAATTTCGAACTGATTATAGATCTTCTCAAGATCATCATTCCCGCGGTGATCGTATTCCTCGGCTGTTTTCTTACTGTTCGCCATTTTCTCGATACAGAAGCACGAAAGCGTCTTGCTGAAATCCGTCTCGCCAACCAGGGTGTTGTTACACCGATGCGTTTGCAGGCATACGAACGCCTGGCTATTTTCCTTGAGCGCATTCACCCGCACATGATCGTGACGCGTGTACACAAGAGCGGAATGAGCGCGCGTTTGTTGCAATCGGAACTGACCAAAGTGATCCGCACAGAATTTGAACACAACCTCTCGCAGCAGATTTATATGTCGAACCACGCCTGGGAAATGGTGAAGACTGCGAAAGAAGAAATTACCAAACTCGTGAACGTTGCTGCGTCCAAACTTCCGGATACTGCAACAGGAGTTGAACTGAGCCAGATGATTCTCCAGATCTCACAACAGATTGAGAAAATGCCGACGCAGGTGGCGCTTGAGTATATTAAGAAAGA
>DATHKF010000711.1:0-3522 GCA_035489505.1 Bacteroidia bacterium
GTTTGTTTTTCGAAACGATATCGCGTGCAATTAATCCTTTGCGGTCGAGGAAACCTTTTTCAAGCATCCAGTCGTCGTTGAACATTTTGCCGAGGTAACGTGTTCCGTGATCGTGGAAAATAACCACCACTACATCGTTCGGTCCGAACTTGTCGGTCATCTGCATCAATCCGGCCATGGCAGAACCAGCAGAGTTACCAGCGAAAATTCCTTCTTCACGCGTGATGCGACGGGTCATTACCGCGGCATCTTTATCGGTCACTTTTTCAAAATGATCAATGATGCTGAAGTCGACATTCTGAGGCAGAAAATCTTCCCCGATCCCTTCGGTGATGTATGGGTAAATTTCATTCTTGTCGAAGATGCCGGTCTCTTTGTATTTTTTGAAAACGGAACCGTACGTATCGATCCCCAGAATTTTAATGTTCGGATTTTTCTCTTTGAGAAATTTTCCCGTGCCGCAGATCGTTCCACCGGTACCTACACCTACAACGAGGTGCGTGATTTTTCCTTCGGTCTGTTCCCAGATTTCGGGACCGGTTTGCTCGTAATGCGCCTGTGAATTCGAAAGGTTATCGTACTGGTTCGGTTTCCAGGAGTTCGGAACTTCTTTACCGAGACGTGTGGACACGGAATAGTACGAACGCGGATCTTCCGGCTCTACGTTGGTAGGACAAACAATCACTTCGGCACCGAATGCGCGCAAAGCATCTACTTTTTCTTTCGACTGTTTATCGGTGGTCGTGAAAATGCATTTGTAGCCTTTGATGATGGCGCCAATGGCCAGTCCCATTCCCGTGTTACCGGAAGTTCCTTCGATGATGGTTCCGCCAGGTTTCAGTCGGCCGTCCTTCTCTGCATCTTCAATCATTTTGATCGCCATGCGGTCTTTGATCGAGTTGCCGGGATTAAACGTTTCTACTTTGGCATAGACTTTCGCCTTAACGTCTTTGGTAATGGAGTTGAGGCGAACAAGTGGCGTGTGGCCGATTGCACCGAGGATATTGTCGTAAACTTGTTTGGATGGATTCACAGGGAAATATTTTGAGGGACAAATTTACAAATTTGCGGTGAGAAGCGGGTTCCTGAAGTATCAAAACATGCTAACGTTATTACCCTTGCCGGGATTGTAGCGTTGATTTGGAGGAATTAAGTTCCGCATTGTTACGCCTTCGGCGTCCTGCCACAGATTCGCAGATTACGCGGCGTCATCGCGAGGAACGAAGCGATCCCAACTTCGGAGATGGGATTGCTTCGCTTCGCTCGCAATGACTCTTTCAGCGAATCTGTGGCTAACGGGCCGAAGGCCCCACAACGCTAACTGAACCGGATCGCCCGCACCGGAGTGATCCGCGTCACCAGCAAAACCGGCAACCAGAGCGTAAGCGTACACAGCAGAATGGTTAAGCCATTCAGCAGGAGAATATCCTGCCACACAATTTCAATGGGCACTACCGAAACATAATAAGACGTTTCATCCAGCGTAGCGAACCCGGTGAATTTTTGCAGGTAACAAAGTCCAAGGCCAAGCACGTTTCCGGCCAGTACGCCAACGAGAATTAACCGCCCGGCGTTGCGTACAAAAATGCGCATCACCATCCAGTTGGTTGCACCGAGCGCTTTCAGTACGCCAATCATGTTAGTACGATCGATGATCATAATGAGCAACGCAGAAACCATGTTGATCATGCCCACGAAAATCATGAGTACGATGATGATCGCCGCATTGACATCAAGGATATCGAGCCACGAAAAAATAGATGGAGTCAGTTCACGGATGTTCATCGCATTGAGTTCGTAGTCGATTGTTTCATTGACGGTAACCGTTAACGAATCGAGCCGCGAATAATCGTCCACCAGGATTTCATACCCGGCTACTGTTGACGAATCCCAGTCGTTGAGCTTCTGTACCTGGCGGATGTCGCAGATCACGAAACGGTCGTCGAATCCATCGGTAAGGCCGGTGTTGTAAATTCCTTCCACGCGAAACGAACGCGGACGTGTGCGGCTTCCGCTGAGAAAAAACATGTTGAATTTTTTTCCGACATCGAGCTGCATTTTGTCGGCCATGTATTGCGAAATCAATACACGGTCGGTCGCTGTATCCGGAAAATTCAAAACCGTGCCTTTGACGAGATTTTTCTTGAAGAACTCCCAGTCAAAATCGGTTCCAACACCTTTCAGGACCACACCGAGCAGTTGTTCTTTGCTTTTGATGATACCCGCTTTCGTTGCAAAAACCTGCACGTGACGGATTCCCGGAATTTGTTTCACGAGTTCGACCGAAGGCTGGTTGCGATTCATGGAATCACTTTCCATCGATTCGTTGGTATCGAACGGCCCGATCTGGATATGCGATCCAAACCCGGTTACTTTTTTACGGATCTCATCCTGGAAACCGGTAACCACCGCCACGGTCAGGATCATGACCATAACGCCTACCGTAATGCCGATGACCGCTACACGCACAATCGGGCGCGACATTCTCCCGCTCTCATCCTTCTGAGTGAGCATACGTGAAGAAATCATGCGTTCGAAAAGGGCGCGGGACATCGCGTAAAGGTAGTAAAACAGTGCGCAGTGAGGCAGTGCGCAGTATTTCAGTACGCAGTGCGCAGTGAGGCGGGTATACTGCGCACTGCGTACTGAATTACTGCGCACTATTCTCCCGTCTGAGAATTTCCGGCGCGTAATTTGTATACTTCCATTCAACTGAAAGACCTTTTTCCTTACATTCACGGAGGCAAATGAGAATCCTCTTTTTTATACTGTTACTTGCTGTCGGACTTGACTGCTCCGCCCAGGTTGTTGTGCGTTCGCGGATGCCTGTCGAAAAAACCGATGAGGATATTGCGACAGGCGCGGAGCAAACGGACAAGTGGGTGCCTATCCTCAAAGGAAAAAACGTGGCGGTTGTGGCGAACCACACCAGCATGATCGGAACCACGCATCTGATCGACTCGATGCTTTCACTCGGGATCAAAGTCGTGAAAATATTTTCTCCGGAACATGGTTTCCGTGGTCTTGCCGACGATGGCGAAGAAGTGGCCAGCAGCATTGACGAAAAAACAAAACTCCCTGTCATTTCCCTGTATGGCGATCACCGCAAACCCACCGCGAAAGATTTAAAAGGTGTGGACATTGTGGTGTACGACATCCAGGATGTGGGCGCACGTTTTTACACGTTCATTTCTACCATGACGTATTGCATGGAAGCCAGCGCTGAACAGAAAAAACCGTTTCTCATTCTCGATCGTCCGAATCCAAACGGATATTACGTCGACGGTCCGGTGATGGAAAAGGAATACATGTCGTGGGTAGGCTTGCACCCGGTTCCTATCGTGTACGGAATGACGATCGCGGAATATGCACGCATGGTGAATGAAGAAAAATGGCTGACCGCTGGCGTGCATTGCGATCTGCAATGGATTTCATGCGTCGGTTATTCGCACAACGATCAGTATCAATTGCCCGTGCGGACCTCACCGAATTTGCCGAATATGGCTTCGGTGTATTTGTATC
>DATHKF010000712.1:0-3768 GCA_035489505.1 Bacteroidia bacterium
ACAGGTGCGCAACGCATTGCCATTGTTGGCAGTCCGGACGAATGCCTTCGCGTTAAAAATCTTCTCGCCCAAACAGGTATCAACGCAAGCTTCGTGGGATTTGTGAGCAACGAAGACATCAGCAATCCCGTTTTTCTCGGACGTTTTGATCAGCTCACTGAAATTGTGACGATCTACAACATCGATGAAGTGGTGTTTTGCGCCAGGGATATTTCTGCGCAGGAAATCATCGACCGCATGGCGCAGCTTGGTGATTCCGCTAAGGTGGATTATAAGATCGCACCACCGGAAAGTATGTCGATCATTGGAAGTAATTCCATCGACACAGCCGGCGATCTCTACGTGATTGACCTCAACTCCGTAAGCAAGCCGGTGAACAAACGGAACAAACGCGTAATTGATGTATGTGTATCGCTGATGTTCCTTGCATTTTTTCCGTTACTCATGTGGACGCAGAAAAATCCGTTTGGGTTTGTTGCGAATATTTTCCGTGTATTGTTTGGTGCACGTTCCTGGGTAGGTTACGCACCGGCAGATGATCAGAATATTCATTTGCCGAAAATCCGGAAAGGCGTTTTGAATCCGCTGGAGGTTTTGCCGGAGGAGCAACGCACGCCAGATGTCCGCAGGCGTTTGAATCTCCTCTACGCGAAGGATTATAAAATCGAGAATGATTTTAATGTGATGCTGAAGGCGTTTCGGAAATTGGGATCCTGATCATAAATTCATTTCCATGCGATTTGTTTTTTGCTGTGCCGTTTTCGGTTTCTTCCTTCTTACCGAAGTGGCCGCATGTGTGCCCGATACTTTGTATTGGGAAAGCGGGCGTCTGAAATCGATCGGATGTCTGAACGCAGATTCAACTGCTGAAGGATACTGGAAAATGTATCGCGACGGATTGGGCGACGCAACGTTGATCAATGGTGTCTACACAAACCTTCCGCCACTCGATTCTGCAGGTACATTCTCAAAAGGTATCCAGGAAGGTTATTGGGAAATTTATGATTACTGGAGAACACTGTCGTCCGCCGGCGTTTATCGGCATGGTGTTCGTGAAGGTCAGTGGCTCGACATCGGCTGGCGGGGAATTTACGATCACGGATATAAAGAAGGCAGGTGGGTGTATTACGGACCAGTTGGAAATGGGGACTCACTCCTATTCAATGAGATTAATTACAAACGGGGTCTGCCGCATGGCATTGCCAGGGCGTATTATGCCAATGGAAAAATGAAGTTTTATTGCGAATACGTTGACGGTCTCGCGCATGGAAAAGCTTCGATCTGGAATTTCGAAGGTGTGTTGATCGAAGAGGGGCAGTTCTCTAATGGCGAAATGAACGGAGTCTGGAATTATTACGACCCGGTAACCGGAAAATTATCCAGCTCAGGAAAATACCTGCACGATGAAAAGGATGATGTATGGACGTATTACAACGAATCCGGAAAAGTAATCCGTAAGGAATGCTACAATGCAGGAAAGCTTTGCGGTTCGTGAGAGAAAGCCGGCCTATTTCGCCGGAGCAGTAACCGCCGCCTTACGCTTGATCGAACATCCGGAAGAAACCGAAGTGCCGATCGTCACTGCATTTCCTTGGGAGACTGCAGTCATTGCGTCGAGCAGGTAATGCTGCTTCACCGCTTTTTCATCTCTCGGGCTATCGTCGATTGATCCGCGGTAAACGAGTTTTCCGTCTTTGTCGAACAGGAAACATTCCGGAGTACGTGTTGCTCCAAAAGCGTCAGCCATTACCGACATCGAATCAATCACATAGGGGGCAGAATACTTTTGCTTGTCTGCGTATTTTTTCATTTCCGATTTGGAATCCTCACCGTCGCGCTTGCCTTCATTGGAGTTGATGATCACCGTTCCGATCATCATACGCGTTGCTTTGGTCTGCATGTCCTTAATGCGGTCTTCCTGCGCAATCACAAACGGACAGGTGTTGCACGAAAAAATAACCAGCAACCCGTTGTTCATTTTCGAATCGTTCAGCGAAACCCATTTGTCGTCGCTTACGTTCAGCATTTTCTGATCACCGTTCGGGATAGATGTACCCAGGTCGATTGGTGCGATTTCAACTGCGATAAATGACATCGCAGCGATGGCGATTACGGGAAGGACGAAGAGCTTTTTCATAATGCTAAGGTAAGAAGAAAAATGTACTGCCACTAAGGCGCGAAGACACAAAGTAACACTAAGAAAACATAAACTTTGTGACTCTTAGAGTCTTCGTGACTTCGTGGCCAATTAAGTCAATTGCACACGTTCCCTATACAAAAACTTCGTCTGGATCGAATCCTTCGGGCGGTAGATGTAGTACACTTCACCATCGCGGATACGGATGTGCTTCACCCAGGGATTTTCGATTTTATATTCGCCGGTAATTTTTCCGGTACGGATGTCAATTTTCTTCAGCGTGTAAAATCCGCCTTTCTCGAAACGCGCATAAATTTCTCCGGTGATTTCATCCTGGTGCAACTGCCGGTCCCACTCTTTCCAGTTTTTGGGATGGTGGTAATCGATTTTTGACGCGCCGATCTGGTTCATGTTGCGGTCATAAAGAAACAATGTATCGGCGTAATGATCGAATACGCAAAGGGTGTCGTTCTTGACGAACATCGGAGCGTACAGCGGTGTGTAATAAATTGATTGGGGAAAACCGGTCATGGTTGCGGCGATAATCCGCTTGTCGATACCCGTGTACATTTCCATTTTGCGTGCATACAGCCGGTCTTTGGGACGGAGAAAATCAAATTCCCAGTTGTAAGAATCGAGCAGCTCGCCATCTACAACGTAATGTATTTTCTCGACGGTAGTATCCGAAGGATTCCACGCGAAGTATGAAAATGCCGGGTATTGCGCCTGATAATTGGTGAAGAGAATTCTTCCTCCGAGCGTATCGATGCAGGGAAACATGCGGTCGCAGAAATCCTGGTACGGCAATGAGAGCAACATGATTTTCGCCGGTGGAAGGATCTTCACGCGAAAAGCAGAATCGACACAGAGCACGTTGATGTATCCCTGGTAATCGCGGTAGAGTTCTTTCGCTTCAACGGGAACATCGAAACTGCTGAGTATTTTTTGCTGCTCATCGAGGAGGATCACTTTCGCTTCTTCCAATGTTTTTTCAAACGTGAGGAGCACCATTCGGCCATCATCGGTGAACATGAAATCTTCCACGAAGAAAGTCCAGTTACCGAATACCGTATCGGGCCCTGCGGTAATGGTGGTTCCGGTGATCTCGATAAATTCTTGTGTCATTACGATGTCCAGCCGCAACGTGTCTCCCGGATTTTTATTGAGCGTTTCACCACTGATGCGGATACTTCTCGAGCGGTAGCCGAGTCCGCGAAACTCAAGGATGATTCCGGCTTTGCGTTCGAGCATGATTGCGTAGCGACCTTTTTCGTTGGACGATGTGTGCCGCGCCGGCGATTTGCAGCTCACCACGATTCCATCTACGGGCGTTGAGTCATTGGAAGAAAGGATTGTTCCCGTCACCAATAAAGGCTGTGGTTCCTGTGCGAAAAGCACGGAGCTTAGTACGATCGAAAGAATGATGAACAGGCTGCGCATAAATGCCTCTTTTCGGTATGACGCGGGATGTTGCGGGATTGCATAAAGATAAGGGGATTTAACCCTCAAAGGGTTTGGAACCCTTTGAGGGTTAAATCCCCTTATCTTTCGGAATGCAACCCCGTAAACTCGGATACTTCGATCTCACGATGATCGTTGTGAGCCTCGTCATTGGCATGGGCATTTTCCGC
>DATHKF010000713.1:0-9950 GCA_035489505.1 Bacteroidia bacterium
CTACATACATCGCTTGGGGCGCAACGCCGCTCATATCGAGCAAGGCGGTACTGTTTCCATTGCCTGCCGCAATTCCGCTGATGTGTGTGCCGTGTCCGTAATACTGGAGATCGTTGTGTGTACATGTTCCACCGTTGATCGCCGCACTGTCCCACGCAGTTCCGTAATTCCACGGCATAGGAGAAGGGCCGCCCTGATCGCGCTGATCCCACAAGCGGTAAATGCGTGTATTGCCCTGTGCGTCTTTGAAATCGGGGTGATTGAAATCAATTCCTGAATCAATAATTCCCATGATCACGCCCGCGCCGGTGTATCCCTGCGGCAATGGAGCAAGACCGTTTCGCACATCAAGCACGCCGGTCTGCCGTTTCATGGTATCGTTCAGCACCTGCTGATTGATCGGTGAATTTCCAATGCGCACTATTGCATTTTCTGCTGCGAATGCGGTGAGATTTCCACACGGCAATTGCACCGATGAAATAGTTCCCTGGCTGTACATCAGGAATCCGCCGTGACGTTTTACCGCATCCTCCACGGCCACCGGGTTTCCTTCCACCAGCACGCTGATCAATTGTCCCGAAGGATAATCGGCAGTCTGAAGGACGAGCGAAAGTGGAATTTTGTTGTTTTCCTGCGCGATAACGGCAGTAGAAATAAATACGAGAAGGATCTGTAAAAATTGTTTCATGCGCGGTATGATTTTTGCCTGATGGAATTCTAAAGTTCGGCAATTCAGCGGGAATTTCCACGATCTTTGGGAGGAATGAAGCGAATAATTTTTATCCTGTTATCCGTGCACATTGCATTTGCGGCTTCTGCGCAAAGCGATTCAGTTCAGTATGTACAGGGGTTTAATTTCAAGCAGGGAGTTTATCTCACCTATTCCGACTTCCTGGCCAACTCGCCGCTTCCAAAAAGTTCCCTCACGCAGGAAGGAGATACTTCACGTCTCGATTTTATCAAACTGGCGCTTTCGAAAGAATCATTTCAATGGAAAGATACTTCGGGTAAAGTGCAGACTACAAAAACCGCTTCGGTCTGGGGCTACAGTGAAAACAACGGTGTGTACATGCGGTGGAATTACACATTTAATCGCGTGGTGGTGATTGGGACGTTGTGTCATTTCACATCGTACACCACCAATTACATGTACACAGGTCCCGGAACGTATCCCAACCAGCAGTATGGAACGCCAGTTGAATCGCTGGAGCAATACATTCTCGATACCAAAACAGGTACTGTTTACGATTTCAATGTGACGACCATGGAGTTTGTTCTTCAGCGCGATCCGGCCCTGTACGCAGAGTTCATGGCATTGAAGAAAAAGAAAAAAAAGAAAGAGCAGATGTTTATTTATCTCAGAAAATACAACGAGAAACATCCTCTTTATTTTCCGAAGTAATGACCATTATAATGTGGTTGAGCTCACCCGGGTAATCGGACATGCGCATTTCAAGTTTGCAAGTTGGGCCTTCGGCCCTTGGCCACAGATGCGCAGATTACGCAGATTTTTAAAATTTATATTTTGATTTTTTAATTATTAAATCTGCGTAATCTGCGAATCTGTGGCGAGACGCCGAAGGCGTACCAACACCAAGGATATGTTTTAAAGGAGGAAACTCTACTTATTTTTCAGTTCCGAAATCGAATCCAGGATTTTCAGTGTGTTCAGCATTCTTTCTTCCGACTTCGCAACCGAATCAGTGTAGGCACTATTCGCATTAACTGCTGCAACGGAATCCTTCAACTGCGTATCACGGCCTGAAGGTGGTGGCGCGACACTGTCCGCAGCCATTTTTCCAACGCGTTCTTCTTCCGGTCCACAAGAGGTAAACAGGAATGCACCAAACGCGAGATAAAGCGCCGCAGAAAAAATGCCCAGCCGTTTTTTTCGTTCTGCAGGAATAGCAATGGGCTGCAGCTGCGACACGCGTGCCCGTCCGCAAACATCTTCTTTCCCGGAGAGAAAATTCAGAATCTCTTCCGTTGTTTTTTGCGTAAAGTCGATGATGATCCGCGAGCATTTTCCGCAAAAACGATTTTGTTCGGCAGGAGTCATATTCTCCCATTTCTCGGGACAGGGATTTTGGATGGCAGGCTTCGTCATAAAGAGGCTTTAGTGCTAAAGATACTATGAATTGAAATTTGAGAGTTGGGGATTAAGGGAAAAAGGGATTAAGGGAAAATGGGATTGAGGGATTTGGGCGATACGTGATTACGCGTCTTTGAATCAGGTTTATGTGCTCGAAAATGGCATCGGCGCACAGAGCCTTGCCTAAACCGGTTTTCGTACATTGCAAAATGATCCGATCATTTTTAATTGTCCTTGCGCTCTGTATCACTATTGCCGCGCCGGCTCATGATTTTGACGGCGACTGGCAATGTATTTCCAATACACGTTATTTTAGCGGTATGGGCCACGAAAGTGCAGATCCGATTGAAAGCTATGCAGCAATCGAAAATCTGCAGATCAGCCGCAATACAATTTACATCTTCGAGTATCCCTGCCAGTACATGGGTTCGAGATCCCTGTATCAATCGGAAGGAACCTGGATGTACAAGAATGCCCAGGACGATTACAAAGTATTAGATCTGAAAAATGACACACTGACCATTACTGATCTTTTCAGTTTGGGTGGCACTACCAAAATTTATGTGCGCGATACGTTGGATCCGGAAATCACAAAATCGCTCATTGCAGGCAAACTAAATCCAACGTGCATCACCGGTGACTGGTATGTGGTGTACAGTGAGTCGTGCTGCTACGGATCTTTCATGGAATATAAATATCCATACGCGCTGGAGGATACCATTCACCTGGATAGCGCAATCGGTTCCACCTGTTACTCCGGGGGAAAATATGTCATGATAAAAGTGGACGGAGTTAACCTGGAATGTTCGGTTGACTGCTCCTACGATTTCGTGGTAGAACGGGAAGCGTTACGTTTGACGCCCATCAATTCGAAAAAAGGCAGCGTTGAAATTCTCTACAGGCGATGTGAGATGGAGTAACGCACTATTCTCCCATTTCTCCGGACAAGGATTGTTGATTGCTGGTAGCGCCATGATTGCTGTTTGATCAATGTACTCATTAGCAGGAATTGATACGGAGAGAAAGAAAAAATCATCCAGCTCCCGAAATAGTTTGTGAGTTCGGAGTAGGTAGTCCGGGGGCGTTTCCCGCTGCCTTCGAAGATAATCCGTTGTAAATGACGGTATACGCAGTATTGTTCGCAGGATGCAGGTTTTGCCTCCCGATTCCGAACTCCCGACTCCGAACTTTTTCCGATATTTGCCCCTCAGTCAATTCCACGAATCTCCCAATAAAAAAGTCCAAATGTCAGAAGGAAGACAGATTATTTTCTCAATGGTGAATGTGTCCAAAATTCACCCACCGCAGAAACAGGTTTTAAAAGATATTTATCTCTCGTTTTATTACGGCGCGAAAATCGGCGTGATCGGTTTGAACGGTTCCGGTAAATCCTCGTTGCTCCGCATTATCGCCGGGCAGGACAAAGATTATCTCGGCGATATTCATTTCTCACCGGGATACTCCGTTGGTTTTCTTGAGCAGGAACCGAAACTCGATGAGTCGAAAACCGTGATGGACATCGTGAAAGAAGGTGTCCAGGAAATTACCGATGTGCTTGCTGAGTTCGAAGATGTGAACAACAAGTTCGCTGATCCGGATGCTGACATGGATAAGCTCATTGCACGGCAGGCTGTTTTGCAGGAAAAGATCGATCATCTCGACGCGTGGAATATCGAAAGCAAACTCGAGCGTGCGATGGATGCATTGCAATGTCCGGAAGGCGATACGCTGATCAAAGTATGTTCCGGTGGTGAGCGCCGTCGTGTGGCTTTGTGCCGTTTGCTTCTGAAACAACCTGATATTCTTCTCCTCGATGAGCCAACCAACCACCTGGATGCGGAATCTGTGCAGTGGCTGGAAAATCACCTGGCTACCTACCCGGGAACAATCATTTCAGTAACGCACGATAGATATTTCCTCGACAACGTAGCCGGCTGGATTCTTGAACTTGACCGCGGAGAAGGAATTCCGTGGAAGGGAAATTATTCCGATTGGCTGGAGCAGAAATCCAAGCGCCTGGAAATGGAAGAAAAAACGGAAAGCAAGCGCCGCAAAACACTCGAACGCGAGTTGGAGTGGGTGCGTAAAGGCCCGAAAGGACGCCAGTCGAAATCGAAATCACGTATCGCGAATTACGAGAAGATGCTCGGTGAAGACGTGAAAGCGAAAGAAGAAAAACTGGAGCTCTTTATTCCGAACGGTCCGCGTTTGGGTAATGAGGTCATTGAAGCTGTTGATGTTTCCAAAGCATTTGGAAATAAAGTATTGTACGAGGGATTGAACTTCAAACTTCCTCCTGCGGGAATAGTGGGTATCATCGGGCCGAACGGTGCGGGTAAAACCACGTTGTTCCGTTTGATCATGGGCGAAGAAACTGCGGATGCCGGAGAATTCAAAGTGGGGCCAACGGTGAAAGTAGCATACGTCGACCAGGCCCACTCAGATATTAACCCGGAGCATACGGTGTTTGAAGCCATCACCGGCGGAACCGAATACGTGGAGCTCGCAGGAATGAAACTCAATTCGCGCGCGTACGTTTCGAAATTCAATTTCGCTGGACAGGACCAGGGCAAGAAAGTGAAAGTACTTTCGGGCGGAGAAAGAAACCGCCTGCACCTTGCGCTCACTTTGCGTTCAGGAGCGAACGTGCTTCTCCTCGATGAGCCGACGAATGATATTGACGTAAACACCATGCGTGCTTTGGAAGAAGCGCTGGAAGCATTCGCAGGTTGCGCGGTAATTATTTCCCACGATCGCTGGTTCCTCGACCGCGTGTGTACACACATTCTCGCATTCGAAGGAAACGGTTCAGTGTATTTCTTCGAAGGAACATACACGGAATACGAAGAGAACAAGAAGAAACGTTTGGGTGATAATGAACCGACGCGTTTCCGTTACAAGAAACTTACGGTTTAATTTAATCTATTGATTATAACGCTGATTATGAAAGTAACTGCTTGTGTATTTGCGCTTCTTTTTGCTGTGATGGCGAACGCCAAAGAAGGATTATCTACCATGGACATTCAGGATGGGGAGCGTTTGATCAGTATTTCGTGCGAAGCTGACAAAACCACGGGCGGAACCAATATTTTGTGTGATGTATACGGGAGCGATCTGAAATTAACGGAAACAAAGAAGGTATTTGTTAAGGGATACGCCGCCAAGAGATGTTTTGTTTATGCGCATTATAATCGAGTGAAAAATAACGAACTGGAATCCATTGAGGTGCAGCTGAATGAGAAAGTGTTTTCCAAATCGGTCTACGTTGTATGGTTATCCCCGGATTTCGCAATTTTAAATACCTACAACAATGATTTTTCTGAATTCGGTATAATGTCAGCACCGCACAACAAATCTTTTTTGGATGGAAATAAACTGAACTGTTTTCCGTCTGATCATGGCATTGACGCCAATGTGGGTAGCACTAATTTTTCCCGGGATTGTTGGTGTGAACCGGGAGGAAGGGCTTATCTTTTTTATGATTTTGAATGTACGTCACCGGATGAAGGCAGATTATTGTACACCAGAAAGCCGGCCAAGGTAGATTCTAAACTCTATTATTTTAAGGCCACAGACGATGTAATTAAAAATAGCTGGAACCTGGATATTGAAGAAGAGCGAATCTTGAATTATCAGATTTATTCACAAGACTCTAAAATATTTGTCTATACCAGCTACCTAAAAGGTGTTTCGGGTGCAAAAGGGAGTGAGATATTTGAGAGCAGGATCAGGCTTATTGATCGCATTTCCGGAGATGTAGTTTACAATTGCCTGCTGCCGGCAAAAAATGAGTATGAATTGATGTTGTCTGATCTGATTTATAACGAGCAGACCGGCGAAGTTTTTTGGGCTGGAAATTATGTTTCAACGACGGAGACTCCGCATAGTGAGAATAACGATGAAATCAACTCAGTGTTTGTTGTTGGAAAAATAAATCAGGAGGGCGTGGTAAGATCTATTGAAAAGGAAGTTCCATGGTCAGCCAGCAAAAATGTTCTCAAGAGACAAACGTTTCCCATGATTGCGGTACGAAGCATGGGATTCACGGCTGCGGGAGATTTAATGATTGCTGGCCTGCATATGTATTGGACTATGGACTGTGGAAATGGTGGCCAGACTTCTGCCAATGGGCAGCAGGTTGCATCTTCACTGTACCTGGGTAGCCATGGTTTGCAGGTCTTTTACTTCAGCACCGAGCTTGCAGAAATTTCTTCGGAGCAGTTTGTCATTCCAATAGCGGGTATTTATGACCCGATTATCGGAGAAGCCTATTGCTGCGACATACGGCAGTCGTTGGTTAAATCGCACCATGCGGATTTGACCAAGTTGAACAAAGCGTCCTGGAATCCGGAAACAGAAACGCTGATCATGGTGCAGATCGCATGGTCATTTGCCCCTGTTACCAAGGACAGGGATTACTATGTACTGAAGATGGTTAAAGGAAAGAACGCGCGGTTCGATAAGTTATCCCAGATTAACACCAGCGGGCCAGGCGCTTCAATTCCGACAATTGGTTTCATTTTGAATGATAATTTATTTTGCGGGCTGAAATCAGAGAACCCCAAAAACCTGGTTGTATATAAAATGTAAACGCCAGGAGTTTCGTTTACAAATCCATCAACCCCTACGCAGCATGAAAAATTTCCTCGTACGCCTCACCCTTTTGGCCGGATTGATTTTCTCTGAAAAACTCATGGCGGCCGGGGATGAGCCTGACCTGCGGGGAATGGTCAGTGGCAGCAATGTCATCTACATGGATTACAAATCGGATGGAAAAAATAATTCCACCGATCTTACATTCACCACGCATGATGCAAGCCTGAAGCAGACCGGTTCGGTGGTGATAACCGTGAAAGGCATTGCCGGAAAATTTTGCAACGCGGTTCCGTATTACGCTCCCGACAATACCAACGAACTGATTGCGATCCAGGTCACCATGCGCGAGAAACTGTTCGCAAAAACAGGAACTGTTGTCAGGATCACACCGGATTTCAAGATCCAATGCCAATACGCCTGCGATAATTCAAACGCGAAAATGGGCATTGAAATGGACGATGCGTTTTTTGCCGGGGCAACTGTTCCCTGCATGCCATTCGACCATTCGTTGTACTCCATGCCCCTCATTCAAAATTTGTATGCGGAGCAGGACGCGTACAGTGATGAAGGCGGTTTGCTTTATCTCCGGCACAAGATAAACGCAGAAAATGAACGGGCGCTCACGCTGAAGTACGATGAGAAAATCAATTCGGGAATGTATTATTACAAACCGGTTGACGGCGTGATTAAGAAGACGTGGACGTTTGACATCGAAGAGGAGCGCATTCTCGGTTACAAAATATACGTTTTCGGAAACATCGGGTATTTGTTCACGACTTCCCTGGAAGGCAAAAAACAGAATCAGGGTGCGGAAAATTTTCAATCGCGGATGAGAATGTTTGATGTGCAGACGGGCGAAGTTTACTGGACTGTGCTCATTCCGGAGAAGGAAGGATACGAATATTTTGTTTCAGCCATGACCGTGGATCTGAATACCGGCAATGTGTACGTTGCCATGAACGTGCTCGTAACGGAAGACAAGATCAACGAAAGGAGCGGTCAATCCAGAACAACATTCGTTATTGCACGGATTGACAAAGAAGGAAATTGCGCGACGCAGGACCAGGAGTTGACGTGGCCGGAATCTGATGTTTCGCATACCAGTGCGCCGTTGTGGCTGATCCGGAATATTGCTGTGCTGCGCAACGGAAATATCCAGGTTGCCGGAGTTTTTGCTTACTGGCGCAAAGGACCGGTGATGTCGGCCGAGGAACAGGAGATCCTGGGACCACAGCTTGCCTTCTCCATCATGGGCTTGCAGGTTTCAGTTTTAGCGGCTGATATGAAACCGATTGAAACCAAACAATATGTTTTGCCGGAAGGCAAAGTGAAAGACCCGCTGGTGATGTATTCCATGATTGGTAATCCGAGATTCATCATCATGGGAAGCAACACGCACAATGCAAACGGAGGCAGCAAATGCTACTGGAACCCGGAAACGGAAACGCTGATCCTGCTTCAGCTGAGTCCGAATCGTGATGAAGCATCGAAGAAACGCGACTACTACGCATTGAAAGTTGTTGGCGGTAAAGAAAAGTTTTTCGACCGTGTAGGATCGGGAGAAGCACCGGATGCGCATCACGTGGTTTACCGGTGTGTGGGTTACCTGCTCAATGAAACAACTTTGTATTACGCTTCGGACCTGAACGGTGCGAAGGATGAGAAACGATTTGATATCCCGAATTAAATCCGAATCAAAAATTCAGACCTATGAAAAAACACGTCATCATTGCCTGCGCAGCCATCGCGCTTATTTCCGGAAGCAGTTTCCGCTTGCTTACCGATTGTTCTACGTTCGAGCAGTTCACCAAGGGCGCAACGTTCACCACGACCAACTACAATTCCGACAGCAAACCGCAGTCCAGCGTTGAGGGTACCGTGAGAGAAGTTACCGCAACCGGAGATAAAACCATTGCAAACGTAGATGTGATTATGAAAGACGGAACCGGCAAAGAAACCGGTACTGCTACGTATGATCTCACCTGCAGTGGTGGTTCGTACATGATGGACATGAAAGCTTTTGCGACGCAGCAGGCTGCGCATTCTGGAGCGAAGGATATGACGATGAGCATTGAGGGCGATATGATGGAATATCCTGCAGGAATGACTGCCGGCCAGGTATTGCCTAACGGGTCAGTGACAATGACCATGTCGAAAGACAATAGCGTGGTTTCTACAACGACCATTATTATCAAAGACCGTAAATGCGAAAAGGTAGAAAGCAAAACCACACCGGCCGGAACCTGGGAGTGTTACAAGATCACATACACGGTAGATGGCACCATGAAAATGGGAACAATCAGTATGCCGATTCCTGCACGCACCGCTACTGAATGGTTCAGCTTTAAGGTGGGATCTGTTCGTACAGAGTCGTACAAGAAAGGTAAATTGGAAAGTTATTCGGAGCTGACCGCGTTCAAGAAACCAACCCAGTAATTTTCAAATGAAACTCTTCGCCGGGATTGCATGCGTTTGCTCACTTTTAGCCGGTGGAGAAAAACTGTCGCGGCCGGAACCTTTTCTCACAGCAGGAAATAAAATTGTTTATACGTTTTATGATCACCGTTCCGGCGATGTGAACATCTGGAATCATACCCTTTTCATTCGGAATGTTTCAACTGAGGGTAACAGGACAAGCGTTAACGCTATTCTCGCACTGGTTGAAAATGGAAAGTCTGATACGAAATGGAGCCAGCGGTTTGCCTGCGACTCACTGAATTTTTATGCGTACGCAACCAACTGGTGTTACGTCATGGTTGATGAAGAAGGTGTTCGGTCGGTTGCGTCGGGCGATACGCTTGTTTACCCGTTGAATATGAAAGTGGGTGATACGCTTCCCGGGGCTACGGCCACAGAAAAAGAAGACTGGCATTCGGTGATATCACATGCGCAGATGGACTTCATGCACAGAAAAGTTGAAGCCCTGGATACGCTGGAGATACCGGGAAGGAAAATAACGGTATTCAGGATCATAAGCGATGTTCGCGTCACGTCGATACATACCAGTGGAAAAAGCAAGGAAGTGCACAAGGCCACAGAATGGTTTAGCCCGGTCTATGGAATTGTGAAAAGAAAATATGAATTTGCCAGTGGTGGTTATACGATCACAACCATGGAAGTACAATGAGAACGTTTATTCAACCTGTTAGCCCATGAAACTCTACGCTGGTCTTTTAATTGCATGTTCCCTGCTTGCCGGGGGAGAAAAACTTTCACGTCCTGAACCATTCCTGAAAAAAGGAAATACGATCCGGTATGTCCT
>DATHKF010000714.1:0-7378 GCA_035489505.1 Bacteroidia bacterium
TGGCGGCTGCATACCTCGGTGTGCAGTTAGCCATTGAAGCTGTTGAGAATGGCGAAGGGTTTTCGTACAAAGAATTACACACCCGGATTCTCGATAGTTTGCAGACGAGTGTAATCGAAAAGAACAAGGTGATCGAGCGACGTGAAGGTTCGAAGATCAACCAGATTGCATTGGGAAAAACGTCGGGACTGGAGATTGTGGCGCCGGTGTTGTCGGCGGAAGAGAAGAAGAAGTACTATCCGCACGCTGACTGATGTGCTGATGGTGCTTGTCACCCCGGCTCCGCCCGGTCTGACAAGTGGTTTCATTTCAAGAGCAATCTAAATGAGACGTGTGTCTTGTGGTCTTAAAACGAAATTATGATAGAGACGACTTGTCAGACTGAGCCCTTCGGCTTCGCTCTGGACAAGCTCGCCGAAGTCTGGCGGAGTCTGGCGGAGTAGCACATTAAAAAAAGCTCCCGATTTCTCAGGAGCTTTTTTTTACGCGGTTTTCTTAGCAGCTTTTTTCGCTGGAGCTTTTTTCTTCGCTGCAGCCTTCGCAGGAGCTGCTTTCTTCACTTTCTGTGGACGGGTCTTCCCGTACGAACCTTTGAAGATCTTGCCCTTGCGGGTCTTTTTATCACCTTTTCCCATAATTATTCTTGTTCTGGTTAGTTGATTCTGTACAAATATAAAAATCCCTGTCAGATACCGCGCCGTTTTTGGAACTCCTGCACAATTAATTCCACACGTTGAATGGAATTTTTCACCCATTCGAGTTTAATGTCGAGCAATTCCTCTTCGTTGAGCTGCCAGTGAATGTCTGAATCGCGAAGCCGCATGGTAAGCTGGTACAAACAGATTGCAGCCGAAACGGAGATATTGAAACTCTCAGTAAAGCCATACATGGGAATACGGACCAGTTCATCGGCCTCATTCCGCACATCTTCACTGATTCCTTCGAGTTCCGTTCCGAAAAACAGGGCCATTTTTCCCTTCGTCACGTCCAGCTTGTCGATCATGCTGTATTTCTCATGCGGGGTAGTGGCAATTACGCGATACCCTTGCTTCTTCAACGTACGGATACAATCCAGCGTGTTGTTCTCCGCCGCATTGTAGTGATGCATCGTGAGCCAGTTGTTCGCGCCTTTGGTGATTTCCTTGCTCGGTTTGTACTTGTTCTTGTTTTCAATCACGTGTACATCCTGGATACCGAAACATTCTGCGCTGCGCATTACGGCACTCGCATTGTGCGGCTGGTAAATGTCTTCCACAGCAATCGATAAATACCGCGTGCGTTCTTTGGCGATGTGTTCGATCTTCGCCAGGCGGTTTTCGCTGATGTATTGCGAAAGAAACTGAAGTAATTCCTGTTTGTATTGATCCATATAAATTATGGTAGCTATCTCTTCAAGGCAATAAAACTTAAATTAACCACGGAGGCGCGGCGACACGGCGCATTGGTTATCTGTTTTCCGCATCGGCACGGCGACGGAGCAAATCGCTTCGCGATTTACTGTGTTACTCCAAATGTGTTTGGGTAATAATATCACGGAGTGATATTTACCAACGCCGTGCCGACGCGGGTAACGGTTATGAAATGCGAGGCGCCGTGTCGCCATGCCTCCGTGGTTATTTTTCAAATTCATAAACAAGTCATGATTTGCTATTGTTTGACCTTATGGGATAGATTCCTAAATTTAAATTGGTGCAGCATCTATTTCCGGATTGCAGCCATCGTCATCACATTACACATGCGGTACAACATCCGCGCGCCCACGTTCGCATCCCATTCATCACCATCAGGACCCGGAGCCACTTCGTTGAGATCAAAACCGATGATCTTCTTGCCCGATTTCACAAGTTCATTGAACAGATAACCGGCCTGTTCGAATTCAAGTCCGCCGGCAACGGGCGTTCCTGTATTCGGACACAATCCCGGTTCGAGTCCATCGATATCAAAACTGATGTAGACTTTATCGGGCAATGAAGCAATGATGCGTTTCACGATTTCGTGCCACGTGGTGCCTTTGTATTTTTCATGACGCATATCGCGGTCGAAGAACGTGATCACACGGCCTTTGCTGTTTTCAATGATCTCACGTTCCTGCTGACAGTAATCGCGGATGCCCACCTGCACGAGTCGCTTGACCTGCGGAATGGTGAGCGCATTGTACATGATGGATGCATGCGAGAATGTAAATCCTTCGTAGGCCACACGTAAATCCGCATGCGCATCAATCTGGAGAATACCAAAATCGCCGTGCATTTCTGCCTGCGCCTGGAACATCCCGAATGGCGTGCTGTGGTCTCCGCCGAGCAGTCCCACGCGTTTTCCTTTTTTCATCCAGTGAATGCACCGGCTTTTTACCCAGGCATTCATTTCTGCAGAAGCGTGATTGATCGTTGTCAATGCTTTCTGAAATGCAGGATCATTTTCCACATCTTCGCCATTGGTCAGCGCGTCGATGTATTGGATGGCCATTTCGCGCAAGCCTTCTGCATTCGATTTTAATTGCGTTGGAATTTCGTCCATAGCAATTCCGAATTTCCATGCATCGGGTAAATCCGGTTCATAGAGATCAACCTGGAACGATGCAGCGAAAACCGCTTCGGGACCTTGTGCTGTTCCGTCGGCATACGAAACCGTAACATCCCACGGCACAGGAATAATTACTGTGTCGGCTTCTTCACAGGAAAAGGGAAGACCGTAAATATTTGCATCCGGATCGCCTGGCGAATTCGGATCGAAGTTTTTGATTTTTTGCTCTTTGGTCATAGACGTTGCAAATTTATCAATAAGAAGGACAGCCATTAACCACGGAAGTAAAATCTGGTAACTTTAGTGAATAGATTCCATAGATGCGGCTGACTTTATTTCTTTTCCTTTTCATGTGTGGTTCAACGGCTGTATTGGTTGCACAACCACGGGTACAGGCCATTTACGCGGATGAGTTTACTGCGGCGGAGTTGAAGAAGATCAATGCCGCAGAACGCAGTTTTGAGAATAACCATTTAGAGAAGGCTATTCTGAAACTGGATGAGGTCCAGCAAACCCATTTGTTGAGTGAGCAATTGTGGAGACGTCGCGTGGATTATGAATACAAGCGTTACAGGTCTTATTATTACAGTGTAGTTCCCGGTAACAAAAAGTCAGCCGATAACCTGGTCCGGTACCGGGATGAGGCCATTCGACAGTTCATGTTTGCCACCCTATACGGCAATGAACAGGAGAAAGCATCGTTGCACCTGTACACGATACTCGGAGCACACTACGACGATACCATGAAATCGGATTCGGCACAGTATTATTTAGTGACCGGACAAATGGACATGCTCTACGGAAAGTATGACCTCGCGCGGGAAAAATTTGAAAGGGCGTACACGCATGATTCCACCTGGTATGGAACGTGCAACGACCTGGGGCTGATCAGTGCGATTGAAGGTAATCACCGCGAGGCGGCTGAATGGTATTTGCGTGCAGCACATCTGCGGCCTGACCTGTGGCAGCAATGGGACCTGCTTGCGAATGAATACATAATCACCCGGCAGTGGGAAGCCGCGCTTGATGCCTGCATTGAAGGAATAATCGCCTATCCTTCCCAGGGATTCAACATCAAGCTCGCATTTATCTGTGAAAAACAAGGAAAGGAATTTACTTCTCACTGGATGGCACGATGGAATATGCCGAACCAGGTTACTGTTACGCAGGACAAAATCAGCGATGCTCCATGGTCGTACTACCGTGCGAAAAAAGCGGAGGTACTGCCTCAATGCAACGGATATGGTGTGCTTGATGCAGCGGCGGGCAATGAGCGTTTCCTGGAATATGCGAGTTGGTCATACATGCTTGACCAGGCGAATGATCATCCCGAATTTAAATTTGCCAATGAAATGCGGGAGAAGGGATACCTGGATTGCTACGTGTTCGTAAGCCTGTTCCATTTTTCCTTTTACGATCAATACAAATTATTCGCAGCAGAAAATCCGCATCGCATCCGGACGTATATCAGGCAATTCGTTGTAGGCTCGCCGGAATAAAAAAGGGACTTCCATCAAAACAGGTAATCGAAAACCACGACCTATGCCTGTATGGAAAAATTAACCACGGCGGCACAGCGCCAAACTTAAATATTGACCGCGCGGCACGGCGAACGGAGTAAATCGCTGCGCGATTTATAGTGTACCAGGTGCTGTTTGCAAAATGATATCACGAAGTGATATTTTCATCCGCCGTGCCGCGGGCAATACTAACAACAAATAGGCGCCGTGTCGCTGTGCCGCCGTGGTCAATTTAAATTCAGTTCCTCGGGATAGCCAACATAAAAAAAGGCCCCTCATGCGAGGAGCCCTTCTTCAATAGGGTCAATCAGTTTATTTATTTACAGTCTTCGAAAGGTCTGTGCCTGCTTTGAACTTAGCTACTTTTTTAGCAGCGATCTTGATCGTTTTTCCGGTTTGCGGATTGCGTCCGTTACGTGCAGCACGTTTCGCAACACCAAATGTTCCGAATCCTACCAGTGATACTTTATCACCTTTTTTCAGCGACTTGGTGATCGCCATAATTGTTGCATCAAGTGCACGGCCTGCGTCGGCTTTAGAAAGTTTTGAATCAGTAGCGATCGCTTCTATAAGTTCGGCTTTGTTCATGAGTGTGTTTTTTTTAGTGAGAAGACAAAGCTAAACTATTTCCCCACTCAGGCACAACGAAAATACAGGTGAATACCTGATCAATATCCGGTCAATTTGGTGTAGTAACAGGCAATAGATTCTCCTGCTTATTTATTGACGGTTTTTGCAAGGTCAATGCCTGCTTTGAACTTGGCAACTTTCTTTGCAGCGATCTTAATTGCTTTACCGGTTTGCGGATTACGGCCGGTGCGGGCTGCACGTTTAGCTACGGAAAAAGTTCCGAATCCAACCAGGGAAACCTTATCGCCTTTTTTAAGTGTTTTCGTAACGTTCTCAATTGTCGCATCGAGTGCGCGCTGTGCGTCTGCCTTGGTAATTTTTGCCGACGTTGCGATAGCGTCGACGAGTTCTGCTTTGTTCATGTAATGAATGATTAAGTATTGTTAGATGTGAATTTTCCGAGGCGCAAAAATAAAACGAAACGCGCACTGTGCAAGGTGTTCGGCAAAGATAGGAAGGATATTGTTGATAAATTGAAATTCCTGTTGATAACCGCCGCTGATTCCCGCGTCAATAAAGGGTTTCAGGGGTTTGCTTAATAGCCGCAGAGGCGCAATGACGCAAAGAAAATCGCAGAGTTTTTGATTGACCGCAAGGAACGCAAAGAATCGCTGTGTGCTTGTATTGCTTGTTTTTGACACGGCGACACTCCGCCGAACAGCTTCACTTAAAAAAATAACCTTCTGATCACATGAAAGACTCTTCACCGGTCACGCGAAAACCTTTGAGGAACTCGCTGATGTTCATGCGCTTTTTTCCGGGAGCCTGAATTTCCTCCACCCGGATTGTCCCATCGCTTACAGCAACATGAAACTGATCGTTAATCGTTCCCGGTTTTCCAAAAGGCTCACCCGGAACAAAACTGCACCGGAATATTTTCATTGACAAAACAGAACCATCAGCGCGACGCAGATCGCTCCACGCGGCCGGAAAAGGATTCAGTCCGCGCACATGATTACGGATCCGCTCACCCGGCCACGACCAATCGATCCGGCAGGTATCACGAAAAAGTTTCGGTGCATCTTTCAGCATTTCACCTTCGCCCACAAAATGCGATTGGTCCACAGGTTGAATCGTTCCCTCCGCAAGCGCATCAACAGTTGCCGTTACGAGGTCTGCACCGATCACCATCATCCGGTCGTGTAATTCGCCGGCAGTTTCATTTTCTCCAATGGGAATTTCCTTGCGGAGTAAAATACTGCCCGTATCGATTTCCTGTTTCAGCAAGAAGGTAGTGACACCAGTTAGTTTTTCTCCATTCATCACCGCCCGGTTGATGGGAGCAGCGCCGCGGTATTGGGGCAGGAGGGAACCGTGTAAATTGAATGTGCCCATGCGGGGCATCGACCAGACCAATTCGGGAAGCATGCGGAACGCAACAACGATCATCAGTTCCGGGTCAAACGATTTCAGTTCTTCCAGGAATTCGGGAGACTTTAGTTTTTCCGGTTGCAAAACAGGAATTCCATGCTTCACTGCAACCTGTTTCACTTCACTCTGCCTGATCTCCTGTCCACGTCCTGCAGGTTTATCCGGAGCAGTGATCGCAGCCACAACGTTGTACTTTTCCGCCACCAGTTTCTCCAGCGAACACGCGGCGAATTCCGGCGTGCCGAGAAAAATAATGCGAACGGTTTTAGGATCAGGCTGCATGTACTTGCTTTTATTTTTTCACCGCAGAGGTGCTGAGGCGCAGAGACCTTTAGTTATAGCATGCCGTGATCGCGGAGAAAACGCTTACGGCTGACACTGATACTGAAATTTTTTCACCGCGTCGTGCGCGAAGCGCTAACGCTTCTTGATCTCTATCAGGCTAATCGTCTCACCAGCCATGCAGACACTCATCCTGTCCTCCGGCTTAAACTTGATCCAGACCTTCAGACTGTCTTTCTGAAAATCAGGTTGCAGACCATCCGGTTCGAGACGCTTCTTATCGCTTTCCTGTTCGAGCATGTACGTGCATCCATCGAGTTCCATCGTAATCACCATGGCTTTTACGAAACCTTGTGCTTCCATATCGGAATCAGAAATGGTGATGTGTTTCGCGCGCGAGCAGGCTATAACGAAAATTGCAGCCAACAGTACCGCAAAGAGTTTAGTATGTTTGTTCATTGGGGTTGATTTTCCACAAAAGTAATGAAACAACGCATACACATCATAATGGGTCCGGTGGCAGCTTTAACGTGCTGCGCGCTGATGTACCTGTTTTCGAATGTCGACATCAACATTGTCTTCATGCTTTCGCTGGTGATCTGGGTGGCCTGGTGGTGGCTCTCCGAAGCCATTCCGGTTGCAGTTACCTCGTTGCTTCCGCTGCTCATGCTGCCCCTGCTCGGAATTGCTCCGGCAAAAGATGTTGCGCGTCAATACATGGACAACATCATTTTCCTGTTCATCGGTGGATTTATCCTGGCCTTTGCCATGGAAAAATGGAACCTGCACAAGCGGATTGCATACATGATCCTGAACGCAACAGGCACGCGTCCCGACCGGATTCTCCTGGGTGTAATGATTTCTTCATACACCATTTCGATGTGGATTTCCAACACGGCAACGGTCATGATGCTTCTCGCCGCCGTTTTATCGCTGGTGAATGAAGTAGGGGAACACATTGCCGATGAACGTCAGAAGCGAAAACTGGCCGCAGGTTTGCTGATCGGACTTGCGTATGCCGCGAGCATAGGTGGACTCGCCACGCTGGTTGG
>DATHKF010000715.1:0-3971 GCA_035489505.1 Bacteroidia bacterium
CTCGTTCTTGCCGTAGGTGCCGCCGATTGTTACCCGATCCTTTATCACGATCCGGTGAACCGCGTGATTGGCGCCGCGCATGCCGGATGGAAAGGAACATTGGGCCGCATAGCCTTGCGCGTAGTGCCGCGCATGCTGGAACTTGGCGCCGACATCCGTTACCTGAAAGCCGCCATAGGTCCAGGCATCTGCCGCGACAATTACGAAGTAAGCGAAGAAGTGATTGAGCAGTTCCGCAAAAACCGTTTTCCGGAATACATCCACACCGGACGTCAGTTGGATTTGCTTGCCGCAAACCGGCACGTGCTTATTTCAGCGGGCATTCATGAAAACAATATCTGGGCATTGAACCGCTGTACTACGGAAGACGATTTTTTCTCATACCGCCGCGATAAAGGAAAAACCGGACGCATGTGGGCTGTTGTTAGTTTGTAGTTGATAGACGGGAGACGATAGGCGGGAGGACGAAGAAATCTCACCTTGTCCAGCCTTTCGTCTCCCGTCTATCGCCTCCCGTCTTTTCCTTACCTTCGTTTCCCCATGAAAATCTGGATTCGCCTGGCAATTTACTTTATCCTGATCGCATCGGCAGCTATGCTGTTTATCGGGATCTTGTCGTACCACCGCGGAAAGGATGCGCTGGAGCTGGAGTCATTCAACCGGCTTACTGCGGTCCGCGAAATGAAAGCCACGCAGATCGAAGATTACTTCCAGCTCATCCACGACCAGGCGGCTACGTTTGCACTGGACCCAACTGTTGTGAGGGCTACGCGTTCATTCGAAAGAACATTTGATAGCGTGCAGATCGATCTCAACATCAATTCGCGTAAGATGATGCTCGTTGATTCTTCACTCAATGCGTATTTCGAAAATATTTACCTGAAAAAACTGAACGCCAATCTCGATCACAAAACGTTCCTCGCTACCGAGCAATCGCCCGATCGGAATTGCCGCATTCTCCAGAACCTGTACATGGTGAATAACCCGAATCCTTTGCTGGAGAAATACAAACTGGATGTGGCCAATGACAGCAGTTCGTACAGCAAAATGCACAAGCGGTATCATCCGTATTTCCGCGAATACCTGCTCACCTTCGGGTATTACGATATTTTTCTCGTGGATGCGAAAAACGGCAACATCGTGTACACCGTTTACAAGGAAGTTGATTTCGGAACTTCGCTCGAAACCGGTCCGTTCAGCAAAACGAATATTGCCAAAGTATATCGCGATGTCAAAGAACATGGCACCGATCCGGGCTATTACAGCATTGTCGATTACGAACCGTATCATCCGTCGTACAACCAGCACGCCGCCTTCATCGGGACACCAATCATTTCCCGCGACACGCTCATTGGCGTATTGATCTTCCAGATGCCCATCGACAAAATCGATAACATCATGACCAACCAACGCGGATGGGAACGGGTTGGTCTTGGAAAAACCGGTGAGACGTATCTCGTTGGTAGCGATTACAAAATCCGTAACCAATCGCGATTCCTGATCGAAGACAGCGCGGCATACTTTCGCATGATTGCGGGTATTGGCACCGACAAAGGAACGATCCGGAAAATCCGCAACCTGAATACTTCGATCGGTTTGCAGGAAGTAAAAACGGCAGGTACCGAAGAGGCTTTATCCGGAAAAACCGGCGCGAAAATATTCAACGACTACCGGGGCGTTCCGGTTTTATCTGCGTACCGTCCGTTGAACATACCCGGTCTCAACTGGGTCATCATGAGTGAGATTGATGAAGAAGAAGCATTCACACCCGTGTACCAGCTTCGCGGACAAATTATCCTGGGTTGTCTCGTACTGATCGTTTTGCTCCTGTTGGTTTCCTATTTTCTCTCGAGAAATTTTTCGAAACCGCTGAAAATTCTTTCGACAGATGCGATAGAACTCGCCCGTGGAAATTTCGATGTTGAAATTGAAATTCAACGCAAAGACGAGATTGGTGTTCTTGCAACCAGCTTCCGGAAAATGCAGCATTCTATCCGCAAACTGGTGGATGAACTGAAACATATCAACCAGAATTTGGAGAACAAAGTGCTGGAGCGTACGCAGGAAATTAACCTGCAGAAAGAATTGCTCGAGGTAAAAAACAAGGAGATCATTGATTCGATCAACTACGCGAAACGCCTGCAGCATGCCATTCTTCCTTCCATCGATGCGATGCAAACGGCGCTGGGAGAAAGCTTCGTGCTGTACAAACCGAAAGACATTGTCTCCGGCGATTTTTATTGGATGTTCCGCGATGGTGACACGTTGCTCGCTGCTACCGTAGATTGTACCGGTCACGGTGTACCGGGCGCAATGGTGAGTGTGGTAGGCGCCAACAACCTTGATCGTTGCGTGAAGGAATTTGGTCTGCGCAAACCCGCGGAGGTTCTCGAGAAACTCAACGATCTCGTAACGCTCACATTTGAAACCGAACAGTACGAAGTACGCGACGGCATGGATATTTCGCTGGTGAGTTACCATTCGAAGACACGCGAACTGAACTATTCAGGTGCGCACAATCCGCTGTGGGTAATTCCTCACGACGTTGCTGAAATACGCGAGATCAAAGCAGACAAACAACCGATCGGGAAATACGAATACCGCAAACCGTTTACGAATCACGTTGTGCAGTTAAATCCGGGTGATACAGTTTATCTGTTCTCCGATGGTTACGCTGATCAGTTTGGCGGTCCGCTCGGAAAGAAATTTAAATACAGTACGCTCAAAAAACTGCTGCTCGATAATTGCAGGAAACCACTCACGGAACAATACACCATCCTGGATGAAACGTTTGAAAACTGGAGAGGACAGCTGGAGCAGAATGATGATGTGTGTATGATTGCGTTTAAGATTAGTTAGTTCGCTGCGCTCATCGTTTAAAAGTTAGCCGCAGATTACGCTGATTGCGCAGATCGAAACTTAGTGTTACTTGTTAAAAGAATTTGCATGATTGAACGGTGCGCGGAAATTGCGCGATAACAATAAACACATCTGCGTAATCAGCGTAATCAGCGGCAGAAAAAAACAGAATGAGCGAAGCGAATGAGAGCACAAAAAAATCTATGATGATGATAGCGAATAAGAAAAATACATTTTCCGGGCACCGCGGACCGATCTATACGATCACTCCCGGCATCCGGCCTGGTGAAATAATTTCGGGAAGCAGTGACCAGATGATCGGTTCGTGGTCGCTGGAGAGCGGAAAGGAAGGCAACTTCAGCGCGTCGATGCCTACACACATCATTGCACTTTGCGCGATGACTGATCGCGGGCTGATCGTTGCAGGCACCAGCGGCGGAACTGTACACGTGCTTGATCCGGTGAAAAAAACCGAGGTCAAGGCCGACAAGTATTTCGAATCGCAGGTGTTTGATCTCGCGTATTCGCCGAAACACCGGTTGCTGTTTGTCAGCTCGGGTGATGGCCGCGTGGTGGTCACCGACAGTGTTTCACTCGAAAAATTGAAATCACTTCAGTTGTGCAACGAGAAGATCCGCAGTTTCGCTATCGATCCTTCGGAAGACAGTATTGCCATTGCTTCGAGCGATGGGCGCGTGCGCGTTTTCACGTTGCCGCTCATGCAGGAGACGCATAATTTTCATGCACACGATCTCGCTGCGAATGTAGTTTGCTGGCATCCGGAAGGAAAATACTTACTCTCCGGCGGACGTGATGCGCACCTGAACGTGTGGGATCCGAAAAACGATTTCAAGCTCATCCAGTCCATTGCCGCGCACAACTACGCGATCTACAGCATTGCATTTTCTCCGGATGGAAAATTATTTGCAACCGGTAGCCGCGACAAAACCGTGAAAGTGTGGAATGCAGAAAACCAGGAATTGCTTTTGCGCATCAACAAAGAAAAACAGGAAGGGCATTTGAATTCCGTGAACAAAATTCTCTGGCTTGAAGAAGGATTGATCTCTGCAGGGGATGATCGGGCGATTATGGTATGGGAACTGGAGAATAAA
>DATHKF010000716.1:0-2823 GCA_035489505.1 Bacteroidia bacterium
ATTAAAACACCGTCTGCATACGGAAGGCACAACGACATTGCATTCAACCCGGATTTATCGACCGGTAAAATAACAATGATCGAGAACGGCGTTCCGGTTGAGCGCAGTTTCAAGGAAAACACCTGGGTCGAATTTACTGACGCTTCGATCATGATTTCGATCGATAAGCCGAAGCTGCAGAGCATGCTTGCCAATGACGAGGGCAGCAACAGGTATTATTTCACGCTGAACGATCCGGAAACCCTGGCCGACATTTATGCGCCGCAGTTGTTTGTTGTACTCATTAACGAAGCTGCGAAGACTGTCCGCATTTCATTCGAAGTGAATAATGCGGTTAAAGCCTATGACCTTGCGAATTGCGTAGCCAACGAATACATTGACTACGATGTGGAACGCCGGAGCGAAAGCGCGAAAAAAGTTATTCTCTTCATTGACGAGCAACTGGGACAGGTTACATCGCGGATGAAGTCTTCAGAAGATTCGCTGGCGAAATACAAACGGTTGCTGGGACCACAGCGCGATCCGGCACTGGAGGAATTTAATTTCGGAAGGTACGGTTCACTTGAAACGCAACTGACCGAAGTTGAACTGGAGCTTCAGATTTTGCAAACCGTGTACCTGAAACTCGCGGATGAAAAAACGGATGTCAAATCCATCATGGCGCTGCTTTCCAATACTGATAATGGACAGGCCCTGAGTTTGCCACTTGCTAATCTGTCGCGGTTGGTGAGTGAGCGTGAAGAAGCGCTGTATACCGTAACGCCTGAAAGCGACGTGATCAAATCATACGATTACCAGATCGCCGTTCAGAAGTCCATTATTGCAAAGAGCGTTGAAGCCATACTTCAGCAAACAACGATCAAACGCGATGCGCTGGCGCAACGCATGGGCGTTTACACACACAAGCAACCGCAGAACGGCAATGACAGCTCGTTCCGTTTTGCCGAAGTGCAGCGGATGTACGACATCAACGAAAAGTTCTTCAATCTTCTTCTCGAAAAGAAAACGGAATATTCCATTTCCGAGGCGGGCTTCACAGCGAAACACGTGATCCTGGAGAAGGCAATGGTGCCCGCTTCGCCTGTTCGCCCGGCCAGCAGAACAACCATTCTTACCTGCGTGCTTATTGCGACGTTGCTGAGTATTATTCTCGTCATCATCCGTTACCTGCTCCACGATACGATCAACAGTCTCAACGAAATCATGAGGCACACGAACGCATCAGTAAGCGCATTGGGTATTGTTCCGAAATACAAACACGAAATCCCGGTTTCGCAATTGATCGTCGATAAAAATCCCAAGTCGCTGATCTCGGAAGCATTCCGTTCACTGCGGACCAATCTCCAGTTCATCGACAATACGCCCGGGCCCAAAGTACTTGCCGTGACTTCAACCATCTCGGGAGAAGGAAAAACGTTTGTAGCGATCAACCTCGGCGGGATCATTGCTTACTCCGGAAAGAGAGTAATCATCATTGACCTCGACATGCGCAAACCGAAGATTCACCTTGGGTTTAATGTGCCGAACGACAAAGGGATGAGTACGTTGCTGATCGGGCGCGACAACATTGATTCGTGTATCCGTCACAGCTCGCAGGAAAACCTGCACTTCATTACGGCCGGTCCTATTCCTCCAAACCCGTCGGAACTGATCATCAGTAACCGGATGCAGGAACTGCTGGAAGAATTCAAAAAATCGTACGACATCATCATCGTCGATAATCCACCGGTTGGACTTGTGACCGACGGTATCCACATTTTCCAGAAAGCCGATTACCCGATCTATATTTTCCGCGCGGAATATTCCCGTAAGAACTTTATCCAGATCGTAGATCGACTGCACAACGAAAACAACATCCGCCGGCTGGCTGTGGTGTTGAATGGTGTGGATGTCGACCGAAAATCTTCCGGCGTTGGATACGGTTACGGGTATGGATACGGTTACGGGTATGGTTACGGATACTACGATGAGCAGGTCAAACCCAAACGTGGAATTTTTAAACGCATTTTTTCAAGGAAATAAAGTGGAGATAATCAGATCAGAAATAGAGGGACTGGCAATCATTAAACCACGCATTTTTGCTGATGACCGTGGTCAATTCTGGGAATCATACAACCGAAATGCTTTTGTTGCAGCAGGTATCACCGACGATTTCGTACAGGACAACCAATCCGTTTCGAAAATAAACGTATTGCGTGGATTGCATTTCCAGGCTCCACCACATGCACAAGCCAAACTGGTGCGCGTACTCAAAGGATCCGTACTCGATGTGGTGCTGGATATCCGCAAAGGTTCGCCTACGTATGGACGGCACGAATCCATTGTGCTTTCCGCAGAAAATAACCTGATGTTTTTTATCCCGGTTGGCTTTGCCCACGGTTTTCTTTCGCTGGAAGACAATTCTGTTTTCCAGTACAAATGTTCCGGCTTTTACAACAAGGCCAGCGAAGGATGTTTGTTGTGGAATGATCCGGCGCTAAAGATCAATTGGGGAATTTCAAATCCGCTGTTGTCGCCGAAGGATCTTGAAGGAGAATTGCTGGAAAAATTTACCAGTCCGTTTGATTACTGATACTTCCTGCTGCAACTAAAAGTGGCAAATCATGCCTTGCTTCTGCGTAAAAAAAATAACCACGGCGACACGGCGTTTGTTGGTTTTGAAATCTGCTTCCCGCGCGGCACAGCGTCGGAGTAAATCGCTGCGCGATTTAATGTGATACCCCAAATGTGTTTGTGTAATGATGTCACGAAGTGATATTTACCAGCGCCTTGCCGACGCGGGTAATGGGTGTCAAATATTGAGCGCTGTGTCGCCGTGCCGCC